>NZ_JAPVZA010000002.1:0-154888 GCF_041432115.1 Streptococcus sp. 27098_8_12 | reverse complement strand
TCTTTTTCTTATGCATGTGGGGGGAGCCATGAAAGGTCAAACTGGAGCAATTGGGCTTCAAGGAGATCTTGATGGGAAATCTCTTGTTTCTCTTTGCCATCTAATAGGGCTTTTTGGATGAAATAGGCGCCTGCAGTGTGTGAGTTGGCGCAAATCTTGAGCTCTTGCTTGGGAAGATGGAGAAGGACTTCTTTAAAGAGAGGGAGTCCCAGATCATAGATTGGTTTTCCTGGACAGGTTGGATAGAGTCCAAGGGCTGACCAGATGTACCAAGCAGATAGGCTACCATTGTCCTCATCACCTGGATAGGCTTGGAAATCTTGATGGAAAGCTTGGGAGCGGATCTGGTGGATCAGGAGATTAGTGTATTCGGGATGAAGACTGTAACGGAAGAGGTAGGGAATGTGAAAGCTGGGTTGATTGGAGATGGCGATCTGCCCAAATGGAGCTTGGGCCATTTCACTCATTTCATGGATTTCATAGCCATATCCTCTTACATCAAATTGAGGTCTTTGATTGGCCAGATCCAGCAGTCGTTGGGTGAAGGCTTTTTTACCGCCCATTAGCTCTATCAGGCCGGAGAGGTCGTGTAAGGCTCCAAAAGTAGCCTGGGTGGCAGAGCATTCTGCATAATCTCCTCCCCAGCTAGTAGGAGAGAAGGGTTCTTTAAAGTTTCCATTGGTGGATCGTGCTCTCATAAAGCCTGTTTGGGTATCATACAATGTTCGGTAGGAGAGGCTGGAAGTAGCATACTGAGTAGCCGTTTCTGTCTGACCCAATTGCTTGGCAACGGTAGCAATGCAAAAATCACTATAGGCATAATCGAGGCTATGGCTCACACTTTCGTGAAAATCATCGGGTAGGTAGCCAAGGGCCTTGTAGCTTTCATTACCATGGCGACCAAAATGTTGAGTGGGGTCTGTTTTTTGAGCCGTCTGGAGCATGGCTGTCAGGATGTTTTCATGTAGGTCTGGTGCGATCCCTTTTGTGACAGCATCCGCAAAGACGCCATCGATGAGGGTGCCTGGCATCATCCCTCGTTCATCTGGGGCCAACCATTTTGGTAGAAAACCAGTATCCTTGTAAGTGTTTAAAAATCCTTCGAGAAAGTGACGGTAGTAATCGGGGTAGCCAAGGCTAAAGAGCGGAAAAGAGGTCCGAAAGAGGTCCCAAAATCCGATATTCGTATAAGCTTTTCCTGATTTGATTTCATTATGGGTGACATCCAGGTGCCAGTCATTTCCCTCAGTATCCGTTTCATAAAAAGTTTGAGGGAAAAGGAGGAGTCTGTAAAGGCAATGGTCGAAAAAGGCTTGGTCACGCCCTCCGGTATCCTTCACTTCAATTCGTTTTAGCAGCTGATTCCATTGATCGGTTGCTTCTTTTTTAGCTTCCTCTAGGGAAGGGTTGGGAAGATGGCTGTGAGCCATGTCTTGGGACAGATAAGAAGTTCCTAATTGGACGGTCACTTCATTGCTAGAAAAGGTGAGAAAAAGATCTTGATCGATATGAGTGACGTTCTCGATCGGCTGGCTAAATTGCCACTGGAGAAAGAAAGAGTAGAAAGTATCTGCGGTATGGGCCTGATCCAGAATGTGGAAGTGGCAGGTTTGGTCTGTCAGAGTCAAGTCCTCTAGTTCCTTTGCTGCATGAAAGCAGAGTGTTAGCTTTTCTGGTGCTCGAAAGCGCATGACAGCCCCGTAGCGACTTGGAACCAGCTCGCTTTGAATCTGATAACGTTCCGAAAAAATACGAAGGTAGTGGGGCTGGAAAAGAGCTTCTTTCATTGAATAACTGCTTTGGCGACGGAAGAGGTCGGAACTTGTAACTTCTCCTGTGATGGGCGTGATGAGGCACCAAGCGTAGTCTCCTATCCAAGGACTAGGCTGGTGGGTGAGGCGAAAACCCTGAAAAATAGGAAGATTGGGGTTGAAAAACCAAGCCCCTTGTTCGTGTGTCGTCTGGGGAAGGAAGTAGTTCATTCCAAAAGGGACTCCAGTATAAGGGAGGGTATTTCCGTGGGAATAGTGGGGATGATTCTCGCTTCCCCAGCGGGTATCGATGGTCTGGCAAGTTGTGCGCATCTTGTCTCCTTTTTCTTCATCAACCTTAAATGATCTGTGTTTTTCTTGGAACACGCGGTGGTATTTTCTTCATTGTATCAAAGTGTTGTCAAATATGATAGCGTTTTTATCAAATGGAAAATTTTGTAGAAAAAGGGCTATAGTTTGCGTATGTATTTCCCCTTTGAAATCTTTTATACTGAATAGGAAAGAATCGATACGTGTGAGGAAAATAAATGACCTATTCAAAAGAAATTGTGCGAGAATGGTTGGATCAAGTGGCTGAGCGAGCTAAGGAGTACCCGGAGTGGGTGGATGTCTTTGAACGTTGTTATACAGACACTTTGGACAACACAGTTGAAATTTTAGAAGATGGTTCAACCTTTGTGTTAACAGGGGACATCCCAGCTATGTGGCTGCGTGACTCAACGGCTCAATTGAGACCCTATCTTCATGTGGCAAAAAGAGACCCTCGTTTGCGCCAGACCATTGCTGGTTTGGTCAAACGCCAGATGACCTTGATCCTCAAGGATCCCTATGCTAACTCTTTTAATATTGAGGAGAACTGGAAAGGCCACCACGAGACCGACCACACCGATTTGAATGGCTGGATTTGGGAGCGCAAGTATGAAGTGGATTCGCTTTGCTATCCCTTGCAATTGGCTTATCTCCTGTGGAAGGAAACAGGTGAGACTAGCCAATTTGATGAGACTTTTGTTACAGCGACCAAGGAAATCCTTCATCTTTGGACAGTGGAACAAGACCACAAGAATTCCCCTTATCGCTTTGTTCGGGATACAGATCGTAAGGAAGACACGCTGGTGAATGATGGCTTTGGGCCAGATTTCGCTGTGACAGGGATGACCTGGTCAGCCTTTCGTCCAAGTGATGACTGCTGTCAGTATAGTTACTTGATTCCGTCCAATATGTTTGCAGTGGTTGTCTTGGGTTATGTGCAAGAAATCTTCGCAACATTGAATCTAGCCGATAGTGAAAGGATCATTGCAGATGCCAAACGCCTGCAGGCGGAGATTCAAGAAGGGATCGAAAACTACGCCTACACCACTAACAGCAAGGGTGAGAAAATCTATGCCTTTGAGGTAGACGGTTTGGGAAATGCTAGCATCATGGATGATCCGAACGTACCAAGCTTGTTGGCGGCTCCTTATCTTGGTTATTGTGCGATCGAAGATGAAGTCTACCAAGCCACTCGTCGGACGATTTTGAGCCCTGAAAATCCTTACTTCTATGAAGGGAAGTATGCTAGTGGGCTCGGAAGTTCTCATACCTTTTATCGCTATATCTGGCCGATTGCTTTATCAATTCAAGGATTGACAACAAATGATAAAGCTGAGAAAAAACATTTGCTGGACCAGTTGGTTGCCTGCGATGGAGGCACGGGCGTCATGCACGAAAGTTTCCATGTAGATGATCCAACCAAATACTCGCGTGAATGGTTCTCTTGGGCCAACATGATGTTCTGTGAATTGGTCTTGGATTACTTGGATATTCGCTAATGAGCTGTCGCTTAACAGATTCTGGGAAAGAATCAAAAATATATTTTTAAATTTAAGTTAGAATGAGGTTTTACTCATGGAAAATGTTGTTGTACATATCATCTCTCACAGCCACTGGGATCGTGAGTGGTATTTACCTTTTGAAAGTCACCGCATGCAATTGGTGGAACTCTTTGACAATCTCTTTGATCTTTTTGAAAATGACCCTGAATTCAAAAGTTTCCACTTGGATGGACAAACCATTGTCCTTGACGACTATTTAGAAATTCGCCCTGAAAACCGTGACAAGGTGCAGCGCTATATCGACGAGGGCAAGCTCAAGATTGGTCCCTTCTATATTTTGCAGGATGATTACCTGATCTCTAGTGAAGCCAATGTCCGCAATACCTTGATTGGACAGGCTGAATGCGCTAAATGGGGCAAATCTACTCAGATTGGTTATTTCCCAGATACCTTTGGAAATATGGGGCAAGCCCCTCAAATCCTTCAAAAATCAGGGATTCACGTAGCAGCTTTTGGGCGTGGGGTCAAACCAATCGGATTTGACAACCAAGTCCTCGAAGATGAGCAATTCACCTCTCAATTTTCTGAAATGTACTGGCAAGGGGCGGATGGTAGCCGTGTGCTGGGTATTCTCTTTGCCAACTGGTACAGTAACGGGAACGAAATTCCAGTGGATAAAGACGAAGCTTTGGCTTTCTGGAAACAAAAATTGGCAGATGTTCGCGACTATGCCTCAACCAACCAATGGTTAATGATGAACGGCTGCGACCACCAACCGGTTCAACGAAACTTGAGTGAAGCTATTCGCGTGGCCAACGAACTGTTCCCTGACGTGACCTTTATTCATAGCTCCTTTGATGAATATGTGCAAGCAGTGGAAAGTGCACTTCCCGAACAATTATCAACGGTTACGGGAGAATTGACCAGTCAGGAAACCGATGGTTGGTACACTCTTGCTAATACCTCTTCTTCACGTATTTACCTCAAACAAGCCTTCCAAGAAAACAGCAACTTGCTCGAGCAAGTGGTGGAACCTTTGACCATCATTACTGGTGGGCACAACCATAAGGATCAATTGACCTATGCTTGGAAGACACTCTTACAAAATGCGCCACACGATAGTATTTGTGGATGTAGCGTAGATGATGTTCACCGTGAAATGGAAGTTCGTTTTGCCAAGGTCAACCAAGTCGGAAACTTTGTCAAGACCAACCTTCTGAACGAATGGAAGGGTAAACTAGCGACTCAAAAAGCCCAGAGTGAGCACCTCTTTACGGTCATCAACACTGGCTTGCATAATAAGGTGGACACCGTCAGCACGATTGTCGATGTTGCGGTTTGTCCATTTAAGGAATTGCATCCGACAGAAGGCTTCAAGAAAATGGCTGCTTTGAGCTTGCCAGACTACCATGTAGAGGATTTAGATGGACATCTTGTAGAAGCAGAGATTGAGGACTTGGGAGCAAGCTTTGGCTATACCCTGCCTAAGGATAAATTCCGTCAACCTTATATTGCACGTCAAGTGCGCGTGACAATTCCAATTCACCTTGCACCACTTTCTTGGTCAAGCTTCCAACTAGTCGAAGGGCCAGCAGCACAAAGCGATGGTATCTTCCAAAATGGAGTTATTGATACTCCATTTGTGACAGTAAGTGTAGATGAAGGTATCACAGTCTACGACAAGACTACAAACGAAGCTTACGAGGACTTTATCCAATTTGAGGACCGTGGCGATATCGGGAATGAGTACATTTATTTCCAACCAAAAGGAACAGAGCCAATTTTCGCAAAACTGAAAGGTTATGAAATTCTGGAAAACAATGCTCGCTATGCTAAGGTTTTGCTCAAACATGACTTGACTATTCCAGTTAGCGCAGATGAAAAATTGGATGCTGAACAAAGAGGTATCATCGAGTTCATGAAACGAGATGCAGGTCGTTCAGAAGAGTTGACAACCATTCCTCTTGAAACGGAGATGACCATTTTTGTAGATGATCCACAAATTCGCTTCAAGACTCGCTTTACCAATACAGCCAAAGACCACCGCATTCGTCTCTTGGTCAAAACTCATAACACACGCCCAAGTAATGATTCTGAAAGCATCTATGAAGTTGTTACAAGACCAAATAAACCAGCAGCTTCTTGGGAAAATCCTGAAAATCCACAACACCAACAAGCCTTTGTTAGCTTGTATGACGATGTTAAAGGAGTGACAGTAGCCAATAAAGGATTGCACGAATACGAAATCCTTGAGGACGACACCATGGCTGTAACCCTTCTCCGTGCTTCAGGTGAGCTAGGTGACTGGGGCTACTTCCCAACGCCAGAAGCTCAGTGCTTGCGCGATATCGAAGTTGAGTTTGCAGTAGAATGCCATCAAGCAGGGGAACGCTTCTCGGCCTTCCGTCGTGCTAAAGCCTTCCAGGTGCCATTTACAGCTCTTCAAGTTGCAAAACAAGAAGGTAGAGTTGCTGCAACAGGTAGTCTCTTCAACCATGCAGCCCTCAACTTGCCACAAGTCTGCCCAACAGCCTTTAAGGTGGCTGAAAATGAAGAAGGATACGTCCTTCGTTACTACAATATGAGTCAAGAAAATGTTCGCGTGTCAGAAGGACAACAAACGGTTGTCGATCTTCTGGAACAACCGTATCCGGTCCATACAGGTTTATTGGCACCGCAAGAAATCCGGACAGAATGGATCAAAAAAGAAGAAATCTAATTTCAAAAAGATAACATAAAAAGAAAGGAGGAGCGAAAAGAGTAAGAACCGACTGCTGATTCGCTCCTTTTTACAGGTAAAAGCAATGACCATTGCAACGATTGATATCGGAGGGACTGGCATTAAGTTTGCTAGTCTAACTCCTGATGGAAAGATTTTAGATAAGGCCAGCACCGCAACGCCAGAGACTCTGGAAGAGTTGCTAGCTTGGTTGGATCAGCGATTGTCAGAACGTGACTACCGTGGGATTGCCATGAGTGTGCCAGGAGCCGTTCATCAAGAAACAGGGGTAATTGAAGGGATCAGTGCCATTCCTTACATCCATGGTTTTTCATGGTATGAGGCACTTTCTCATCATAAGCTACCTGTCCATCTAGAAAATGATGCCAACTGTGTTGGACTGAGTGAATTGCTGGCGCATCCTGAGATTGAAAATGCAGCCTGTGTTGTGATTGGTACAGGAATCGGTGGGGCTATGATTATCAATGGCAAGCTTCACCGTGGTCGTCATGGCTTGGGCGGTGAGTTTGGCTACATGACAACCATCGAACCTGCAGCAAAGCTCAATAACTGGTCACAACTAGCATCAACAGGAAATATGGTGCGCTATGTGATTGAAAAATCAGGTCAGTCTGATTGGGACGGACGCAAGGTTTACCAAGAAGCGGCAACCGGCAATGCCCTTTGCCAAGAAGCCATTGAGCGGATGAATCGAAATCTAGCTCAAGGGCTCCTCAATATTCAGTACCTAATCGACCCAGATGTCATTAGCCTCGGTGGCTCTATCAGTCAGAACCCAGATTTTATCAAAGGGGTGCAAAAAGCGGTAGACGTCTTTGTGGAAAGATATGAAGAGTATACAATTGCGCCAGTGATCCAAGCTTGCACCTATCAGGCAGATGCCAATCTCTACGGTGCCCTTGTCAATTGGTTACAGGAGGAAAACCAATGGTAACTTTTACAGGACTTAGTTCCAAACAAGCCCAAGCTATCGAAGCATTAAAAAAGCACATTTCTCTACCAGATGTAGAAGTGGCGGTCACCCAGTCTGACCAAGCTTCTATCTCTATCAAAGGTGAGGGTGGAGAATATCAATTGACTTATCGCAAACCTCACCAACTCTATCGCGCCTTATCTGTTCTCGCAACAGCTTTAGAAGAAGGGACTAAGGTAGAGATTGAAGAACAAGCGGCTTATGAAGATTTAGCCTACATGGCTGACTGTTCGCGAAATGCAGTTCTAAATGTTGCATCTGCCAAGCAGATGATTGAAGTCTTAGCTCTCATGGGTTATTCAACCTTTGAGCTTTATATGGAAGATACCTATCAGATTGAAGGGCAACCTTACTTTGGCTATTTCCGTGGCGCTTATGCTGCTGAAGAATTACAGGAAATCGAAGCTTACGCCCAGCAGTTTGATATGACCTTTGTACCATGTATCCAGACCTTGGCTCACTTATCAGCCTTTGTCAAATGGGGTGTCAAAGAAGTCCAGCAACTTCGTGATGTAGAGGACATTCTCCTCATCGGTGAAGAAAAAGTTTACGACCTAATCGACGGCATGTTTGCCACTCTGTCTAAACTGCAGACACGCAAGGTCAATATTGGCATGGATGAAGCCCACTTGGTTGGTTTGGGACGCTACCTCATCTTAAACGGTGTTGTGGACCGTAGCCTCCTCATGTGTCAACATTTGGAGCGCGTGCTGGATATTGCAGACAAGTATGGTTTCCACTGCCAGATGTGGAGCGATATGTTCTTCAAGCTCATGTCAGCAGATGGCCAGTACGACCGTGATGTCGAAATTCCAGAAGAAACTCGTGTTTACTTAGACCGCCTTAAAGACCGTGTGACCTTGGTTTACTGGGATTATTATCAGGATAGCGAAGAAAAATACAACCGTAACTTCGGTAATCACCACAAGATTAGCCAGGATATTGCCTTTGCAGGTGGTGCTTGGAAGTGGATTGGTTTCACACCACACAACCATTTCAGTCGTCTCATCGCTATCGAAGCAAACAAAGCCTGCCGTGCCAATCAGATCAAAGAAGTCATTGTGACTGGTTGGGGAGACAATGGTGGTGAAACAGCTCAGTTCTCTATTCTGCCAAGCTTGCAAATCTGGGCAGAACTCAGCTACCGCAATGATTTAGACCGTTTGTCAGCTCATTTCAAGACCAATACAGGTCTACCGGTTGAGGACTTCATGCAGCTGGATTTGGCCAATCTTTTACCAGATCTACCAGGAAATCTAAGTGGTATCAATCCCAACCGCTATGTCTTTTATCAGGATGTTCTTTGCCCAATTCTTGATAAGCATATGACTCCTGAACAGGACAAGCCTCACTTTGCCCAGGCAGCTGAGACTCTGACTGACATTAAAGAAAAAGCTGGAGTCTACGCTTATCTTTTCGAAACTCAGGCACAGTTGAATGCCATTTTAAGTAGCAAGGTGGATGTAGGCCGACGCATTCGTCAAGCCTATCAAGCAGGTGATAAAGAGAGCTTGCAACAAATTGCTCGGGAAGAATTACCAAAACTCAGAAGCCAGATTGAACACTTACATGCTCTCTTTAGCCACCAATGGTTGAAAGAAAACAAGGTCTTTGGTTTGGATACCGTAGATATTCGTATGGGTGGACTCTTGCAGCGGATCAAGCGAGCTGAAAGCCGTATTGAAAACTACCTAGCAGGCGAAATCCCTCGTATCGATGAACTAGAAGTAGAGATCTTGCCATTCAACGATTTCTACGGGGATCAGGACTTCGCAGCCACAACGGCTAACCAGTGGCATACTATTGCGACGGCTTCAACCATTTATACAACGTAAAAAATGCCAAGTTGGATGACAGAAGTCTCATCCACAGTGGCTAGGAGTAGAAGAGGAGCTGTCTTTACGACCACCCTTTTCTACTCTTTTTTAAAGCTATGTCATAAATTTGTAGAATTTTTTCTATAATTAGGAGTTTGAAAATGTAAATGGGCTATCTTATAATAGGTGATGTAAACGCTACCAAAGCAAATAAACACGCTCAAGGCTCAAAGGGGGGGAGTTAAATGAAAAAGTTTGTAAGGACTCTGAGAGAAAATTTCATTTTTCTTTTAATGGTCTTACCTGGTGCAGCGTGGTTAATCTTATTCTTCTATATTCCGGTTTTTGGGAATATCGTAGCATTTAAGGACTATCATATTACGGGAGAGGGCTTCATTGACAGTGTCATGAAGAGTAAGTGGGTTGGCTTTGACAATTTCAAGTTCCTCTTTAGTTCCAAAGATGCCTACATTATTACAAGAAACACGGTATTGTACAACTTAGGATTCATCTTCTTAGGATTGATTGTTTCCGTTGGGATCGCCATCATCTTTAGTGAGTTGAGATCAAAAAGAGTGGTCAAGGTGCTTCAAACCTCCATGCTCTTCCCATACTTCCTATCATGGGTTATCATCAGCTTCTTCACCGATGCCTTCCTTAACGTGGACAAAGGATTGGTCAACCACATCTTAACTTCATTTGGTATGAAAGCCATCAATTTCTACTCGGAATTGTGGATCTGGCCAGCGCTTCTCCTCTTCTTAGGAATCTGGAAAGGCTTTGGTTATAGTAGTGTCATGTACTATGCAACCATCATGGGAATTGACCCAACTTACTATGAAGCAGCGACTGTGGATGGTGCGTCTAAGTGGCAACGCATTCGCAACATCACCATTCCTCAGTTGTCTTCCTTGATTACAGTCTTGACCATTCTTGCAGTCGGAAATATCTTCCGCGCAGACTTCGGTCTTTTCTACCAAATCCCGCATAATGCTGGAGCGCTCTATAGCGTAACCAACGTTATTGATGTTTATGTCTACAACGGTTTGACCAAGTCAGGGGATATCGGGATGACAGCAGCAGCCGGTCTTTACCAATCGGTAGTCGGTTTGGTTCTTGTTTTGATCTCAAATATCATTGCCCGTCGCATTGATAAGAATGCCGCTCTCTTCTAGAAAGGAGGATCGTATGAAAAAATCAACCATTCAAAAAGAAAAAATTGATAATGTCGGGATCCATTCTTTCAGTAAGAAGAGCAACTTCTTCTTTACCTTGTTGTTGACCTTGGTCGGCTTGACCTGTGTGCTTCCCTTCATCTTCGTTGTCATGATCTCTTTGACAGACGAACAAAGTTTGGCAGTCCATGGCTTCCAATTCTGGCCAGCAAAATTTGGATTTGATGGTTATCTCTTCTTGGTACAATTCAAAGACAAAATCTTGCAAGCCCTCTTCATTACCTTGTTTGTGACCATTGTGGGAACAGCATGTAATGTCTTTATCACCACAACTTATGCTTACGCAATCTCACGGAGTACCTTTAAATACCGCAAGTTCTTTACCGTATTTTCACTCCTTAGTATGCTCTTTAGTGCAGGGTTGGTTCCAAGCTACATTGTGACCACTCAACTCTTGCAGTTAGGTGATACCATCGGGGCTTTGATTATCCCAATGTTGCTCAGTCCATTTAACATCATCTTGATGCGGACCTTCTTTAAACGGACCATTCCAGAAGCCATCCTTGAATCCGCTCGGATCGATGGGGCAAGTGAAACACGGATCTTCTTCCAAATCTGCTTGCCATTGTCTCTACCAGGGATTGCGACTATCAGTTTGTTCACTGCTTTAGGATTCTGGAACGACTGGTTCAACGCCCTCCTCTATATTAAGAGTGACAACCTTTACCCATTGCAATACCTCTTGATGCAAATCCAAGACAATATGGATTACATCGCTAAAAACGTCGGGGTATCCGGCCAATTGGCAGGAGCTGTACAATCCATCCCACGGGAAACAGGACGTATGGCCATGGTGGTTGTGGCAACAGTGCCAATCGCCATTCTCTATCCATTCTTCCAACGCTACTTTGTAAAAGGCTTGACCATCGGTGGTGTGAAAGAATAACATCGTTCATTGAAAATCAACAGGATTTTCAACTCATAACTTAGTCTAAAAAGAAAATAACATAAAGGAGATTTTTCTTATGAAAAATTGGAAAAAATATGCGTTAGCATCTGCTAGTGTCATCGCTCTTGGAGCTACTCTTGCTGCTTGTGGAAGCCTTACAGGTAACAACAAGAAATCTGCAACAACTGAAGACGGTAAACCAATCATCAAGATGTACCAAATCGGTGATAAACCAGATAACTTGGATGTTCTTCTTAAAAATGCCAACAAGATCATTGAAAAGAAAGTTGGCGCAAAATTGGATATCCAATATCTTGGTTGGGGTGACTACGCACAAAAAATGAACGTCATCATCTCATCTGGTGAAAACTATGATATTGCCTTTGCCAACAACTACGTTATCAATGCTCAAAAAGGTGCCTATGCTGACTTGACAGAATTGTACAAGAAAGAAGGGAAAGAACTTTACAAAGCACTTGACCCAGCATACATCAAAGGGAACACTGTAAATGGCAAGATCTATGCTGTTCCAGTAGCAGCCAACGTTGCATCTTCTCAAAACTTTGCCTTCAACGGACCACTTCTTGAAAAATATGGTATCGACGTTTCAAACGTCAAAGACTATGCTTCTCTTGAACCAGTCTTGAAAGCTATCAAAGAAAAAGATCCAAACGTTGTTCCATTTGCAATGAACAAGAGCTACGGTGGACCTTCAGATGACTTCGACTATGTGGCTGTTGATGGACTTCCATTCGTTGTTGACTTGAAAGGTGACACTACTAAGATCGTTGACCGTTACACAATTCCTCGTTATGTAGAAAACTTGAAGACTCTTCACAAATACTACGAAGCAGGATACATTCCAAAAGACGTAGCAACGAGCGACACTGGTTATGATCTTTCTCAAGATACATGGTTGGTTCGTGAAGAAACAGTAGGACCAGCTGACTACGGTAACAGCTTGCTTTCTCGTGTAGCAAACCGTAAGATCGACATCAAACCATTTACTGAACTGTACAAGAAAAACAACACCACTCAAGTAGCTAACTTTGTTATCTCAAACAACTCTAAGAACAAAGAAAAAGCCATGGAAGTGTTGAACCTCTTGAACACTGATCCAGAACTCTTGAACGGCCTTGTTTATGGACCAGAAGGCAAGAACTGGGAAAAAGTTGCCGGTAAAGAAAACCGTGTCAAAGTCTTGGATGGCTACAACGGAAACACTCACATGTCTGGATGGAACACTGGTAACAACTGGATTCTTTACATCAACGAAAACGTAACAGATGAACAAATTGCACAATCTAAGAAAGATTTGGAAACTGCAAAAGAATCTCCAGCACTTGGCTTCATCTTTAACACAGACAAAGTGAAATCAGAAATCACTGCTCTTACAAATACTTTGAACCAATTCGCAGGTGCGATCAATACTGGTACTGTGGATCCTGAAGTAGAAGTTCCTAAGATGCTTGAAAAATTGAAATCAGAAGGTGCTTACCAAAAAGTGCTTGACGAAATGCAAAAACAATACGACGAATTCCTTGCTTCTAAAAAATAAGAAACAGGTCGTGTGAAAAGGCTTTGGGGCTGTCTCCAAGGCCTTTTTAAGTTTTTATGAAAATGAATCCTGGAAATGAAAATCAATATTTCAATTCACTAATGCAAATATGAGGAAAGCGTTTTATTTTTATGATATAATAGAATAACTAATTGGGAAAGAGGCTGAATGATGGGAAAAATCATCGAGTTCATTTTTACGAGAGTCTATGTTGCTATGCTGGTAACAGGGATTTTTTGGGTCTTGACGATCTGTGGGGGTGTTCTGCTAGGAGTAGGACCGGCTAGTGCCACTATCATGAGCCTCTATGCGGAAAATGGCATGACCTACAAGGACTATCATTGGTCACGCGCTTGGGAACTCTTCAAAGAAAATCTACGCCCGGCTAATCAAGTCTTTTACACCTTCTTTGCCATTGAAGGGGTTCTCCTTTATGGCATGTACCTCATGATCCAGATTCCTCACTTGAATTTCTTCCAAATTTTGGTTCTTTTGTTTAATCTGGTTTTTCTCTTGGTTGCGCCTCTAGCTTACGCCGTTTATTTGAAATTGCAAGTTCATTTCGATCTCTCTTATGCCAATAGTATCAAGCTCAGTTTGATCGGAATGTTGCTGGACATTCGTCCGGTTCTCAAGTTCATCCTTGGAACTGCGCTACTTGGCGTCATTAGCTACTATATGCCAGCCCTTCTCTTTTTCGTCTTGATCGGTGTATGGCATTTCTTTGTCAATGATATCTTTGACCCTGTTTATCAAAATATCCACGAAAAATTGGTATCCTAACGATGAAAAAAATCTGGTTAAGTACGCTTTTAAAATTCTACGCCTATGTCATGGTGGTCATTTTGACCATTATGGGTCTCGTCGTAGCGGGGATCTCTTGGAAAAACCAGCAAACTGAAGCCGATCGGATTGCCCAACGGGTCTTGACTGAAGTCGTGACGGATCTCGAGACCTCTTATCAGCGGGTCACACAAGAAGGGCGTAGTCTCGTTGAAAACCCTGCAAAGTTAGAAGGGGTTTATCGCTATTTTACCTTGTCACCATCGGAGTATGAGACTTGGCGATTGAATGCCCAGTTCCCTTCTTATATCCAATTGTCCCTACATAAGAATATTGACAGTCTCTATTTGAGCAATAAAAACATCGAGGGCATCGATGTCACCTTGTCTGATTACAAGACAGTATTTGTCTCTACCCGGCAATCGAAGGGGGGGAAGCAAGTTTCAGCGGACCATTACAAGGCTCCTGCGACAGCCATTCCGGTTCCTTTGACAGATCCGACTACGGGTGCTGGAGTTGGGATCGCTTATATGACGCTGGACCAGGAAATTTTGACGGCAGCAATTGACAATGCTAGAGGAGATCTACCGGTTGCTGTGCGGATCTTCACTCCCTTTGGGAAAGAAATGTACCATGAAGGGGATAAGGAGCAAGCAAAAGATGTTAAATGGCAAACCCGTAGCACGATCTATGGCTACAAGGTGGATGTCGTCGTTTCTGAAAGTTATTTGGTCAAGAAGGGTCTAGCTAACCTGACCACTTTTCTCTCCATTGCCTTCCTGATTTTCTTGATCCTGTACTTGTTATTACGGCAGATTTTCAAAAATTACCGGCGTCAAGTCCTCGACTTGGTTGATACCATGAATCAGATCAGTCAAGGCGATAGTGAACGTCGGATTGATACTTCGACCAAGGACCAAGAACTTTTGGTCATTGGTAATATGATCAATACCATGTTAGACAATATGGACAAGAACATTCGGGATATCTACCAGTTGCAGCTCAGCCAAAAAGATGCCAATATGCGGGCCTTACAAGCCCAGATCAATCCCCATTTCATGTACAATACACTGGAATTTATCCGGATGTATGCCGTCATGCAAGAGCAGGATGAATTGGGTGATATTATCTATGAGTTTAGTAGTCTCTTGCGCAATAATATCTCAGATGAGCGAGTGACGACGGTTGAAAATGAGCTCGAATTTTGTCGCAAATACAGCTACCTCTGCATGGTACGTTATCCAAAATCGATTGCCTATGGCTTTAAGATCGATCCAGGTTTGGAAAAAATGAAGATTCCAAAATTCACCATCCAGCCTTTGGTCGAGAACTATTTTGCGCATGGGGTGGACCATAAACGCAAGGACAATGTGATCAGTGTCAAGGTCTTGCAAGGAGAAGGGCAGGTCATCATCTTGATCACTGATAATGGGCGCGGGATGAAAGAAGAACAGCTAGAAAGCATTCAAGAGATGCTAGCCAATCGCAATCCACGCTCAGAAATCGAAGAAAAGAGTGGTCGGCAGTCCATCGGAATTGTCAATGTCCATGAACGCCTGCTGCTCTATTTTGGAGATCGCTACCATATCCAAGTCTTCTCCCAACCTAACCATGGAGTGACTTATACGATAACCATTCAAGATGAATAAAGGAGACAGAATGTACAAAGTCTTATTAGTAGACGATGAGTATATGATTACAGAAGGGTTAAAAAAATTAATCCCCTTTGACCACTGGAATATGGAAGTGGTCGCAACTGCAGAAGATGCAGACCAGGCCCTTGATTATGTGCGAGAGTATCCGGTAGATGTGGTGATCACGGATGTCAATATGCCTGGGAAAACTGGACTTCAGATGATTGCTGAGATGAAGGATTTGATCCCAGATGCTGCCTTTATCATTATGTCAGGCTATCAGGATTTTGAATACGTCAAGACAGCTCTCAATTTGCGCGTGGCAGACTACCTGCTCAAACCGGTCAATAAGGTGGAGATGGGCAATATCCTAGAAAAAATTCAGCATAAAATCCAGCAACCAAGCCAAGAGTTGGCCGACCGTTTGATTCACGATGATATCTCTGAGGAAGAGTTTTGTCGCTATATCGCAGGTCGGAACTCATTGTGGATTGGAGTCGCTAAGGAGAAAAAAGGCTTTATCAGCTCGTCTTATCAAGTTCTTGGGCAAAATCTTCAACTCTTTATCTCGGATCAGGAAGAAGAAGCCATGATTGAGAAGGCCTTTGAACCTCCGTATAAGGAGCACTTTCATCAATTTAAGGATCTAGTGGAGCGGAGCCTCTTTTATGGGGCGACCCCTCTCAATCAAGATGAAGAAGTCTTCCATTACTACGAGCCGGCCTATCGGGTGATCATGCAAGGAAATATCCAACAGATCTTAGAAGAACTGGACTGGTTAGAAAAAATGATCCTTGAGAAGACCCCTAAGGTCTCACTGACCAAGCAGCTCTTTATCCAATTTTTGATGGATGTCTTTCATTTGTTTGAATACCTACAAGGAGATGATTTGGCCGATGTGGTCAAGAAAGTCCAAGAAGCTGCTACCTTTAGAGAGATGATTAGCTTTATCCAGGAAGAATTGTCCCGTTTCTTATCCCACTATCGGATGAACGAAAATGTAGCGAGTGTCCTCCAAGTGATTAGCCGTGATTACCAAAAAGAGCTGTCGCTCAAGGACATCAGTCAGGCTCTCTTTATCAATCCAGTCTATTTAGGCCAATTGATTAAACGAGAAACCAATGCAACGTTCGCAGAACTCCTCAACAAACAGCGGATTAAGGCTGCCCAGCAGCTCCTCTTATCGACCAATGACAGCATTGAAGATATCTGCTATAAAGTTGGTTACAGTAATGTAGGCTATTTCTACAAGGTTTTCCGTAAACTCTGTGGGAAATCGCCTAAAACCTATCGCTTACAAGTCATGACAGAGCATACAGAAGATGAGTAAAAGGCTGAGACGATTTGTCTCAGCTTTTTAATTGAAGATAAAGTCTTCTTAGAAACTTTCCTTAGGTGAGTAGATAACAGAAGGTCAGAGACTCTGAAGCTAAGTTTTGAGTATTTTTTAATTTGACAAATATAAGTAGACAGTGTATACTTTATAAAAAGTAGACGGCGTATACTTTGATAGGGAAAGGTGGTCAAATGAAACGGAATACGGAAGAACTGAAAGAAAAGTTAATTTCGGTCGGCATTGAAGAAATTAGAACTAACGGGATTGACCGGATGTCTATGCGTACAATAGCTCAAAAATGTGGGGTGACTCATGGAGCTCCCTATAAGCATTTTGGAAGTAAAGATAGATATATTCAAGTGGTTATGGAACACTTATCAATGTTCTTTTTGACAAATATGATACAAGGGATTGATACTTCCATAGATGCAAGAACTCAACTAATTCTGATGGGCTGTAACTTTGTAAGGTTTGCCCAAGAGGAAACCTATCTATTTGAAGCATTATTTATCAAATTTCCATATAACTATTTGGAGCTATCCCAGGAAACTATTTCAGTCAACTCCTCTTTACCAGGATTTGAACATTTTAAGTCGGTAGCGTTAAGACTTAAAGATGAGGAAAATCTTTCTAGTAGTGACGCAGAAATTTTGATCCATTTTTGGAGTTTTATTGCTGGTTTGGCTCTATTGGTAAGGAGTCCCGTTGGAGAAAGCTTTAAAGAAAATGATGTTCAAAAGACCGTCAGAACGATGCTTGATATTTATATAAAAGGAGATAGCTGATGAATGTTTTAATAATCTATTCACATCCGAATGAAACAAGTTATAATGCATCAATCCTTCAAACTGTGCAAAAGCATTTAGCACCAGAGCATAGGGTTAAAATAGTAGACTTATATAAAGAAAACTTTGATCCGGTTTTACGTTTTGATGAAAGGCATAAAAGGAGAGATTTACAGCATAATGAAGACATGAAACCGTATAGAGATTTATTGAGTTGGGCGGATCAGTTGATTTTTATTTTCCCTACTTGGTGGAGTGGAATGCCAGCTATTTTAAAAGGTTTTATTGATCGTGTTTTTGTTGCAGGTTTTGCTTATCAGAATGGACCTCGAGGTCCGGTGGGGCAACTAGATGGAAAAGCATGGATCATTACGACGCATAATACGCCAAAAATTTTTCTTCCTTTTTCTCAAGACTACGCAAAGGTTCTAAAATCCCAAATCTTGAAACCCTGTGGTATTAAACCGGTTAAAGTGACACAAGTTACACGAGTGGAATATATGAGTGATCGTCAACGGAAAGAAGAACTCGAAAAAATCGCACAAATAGCAAAAAGGATTTAAAAAGTGCTTTACAAGTCATGACAGAGCATACAGAAGATGAGTAAAAGGCTGAGACGATTGTCTCAGCCTTTTTACTTTTCATTTTACGTCCTTTGTATCTTGATTTTCCCAACTAGCAGCTCAGCTTCAATGGTGATTTCTTTGAGTTGGGTCCAATCGATTTTTTCTTGGTCAACGTGAAATAGAAGGGGGGTCATGGCGAGGAGCGCCTGGCGTTCTTCAGGAGTTAAACTCTTGGTGAGGCTGACCGTTTCGGATGAGAGGATCTGGCAGTGGTCTTCAAAGTGCTCCAAAATTTCCTGGTTGGAGTAGGACTGCTTGGTCAATTGATCTTGGGCCAACTGACGAATTTCTTTTAGATGAGAAGAGGTTGGAACGACCTTAATGATGACCCCTTCAGCTTTTAAGACACGCTCAAATTCAGCATAATTAGCCGGGGAGAAGATGTCCAAAATGACCTCCATACTCTTGGATTGAATGGGTAAATGAGCCAAGTCTCCGACAAACCAATTGACCTTCCAGCTAGTGTCACTCTTGGCAGCTAGTTGCACAGATTCCTTGGAAAGATCAAAGGCATAGAAAGTAGCTTCGGGATAGGCTTCTTGTAGTTTTCGGGAGTAATAACCTTCTCCGCAACCGATATCTAGAATTCTGGCATCACTGGTCGGAATTTTTTGTCCGATCGCTGTTAGAATCGGCTCATAAAAACCTGCTTCTAGGATTAGCTGGCGATTCTGGAAATTTTCTTTGTCATAGTCCTTTGATTGTTTGATCTGGGGAGCCAGGTTGACATAGCCAAATTTCGCTAAATCAAAAGAATGGCCCTTGGGACATTTAAAACTGGTCTCCACAAGTTCTAGGTCCAGTTGACAGATGGGACAGGCAAAAGCAGTGGCTGTTTGAAATCGTTGTAATTTTGGTTTAATCGGTGTATTCATATTAGTAGTGTAACAAAAGAGCCTCTAGATAGCAACCGATGCTCTAATAGAGTACCAAACAGAATATGAGCTGATAGAAAAAGGCAATTCATTGATGCCGATTTTAAAGGACTTGAATCAATGGGGAAAAGAATGGCTGCAATAAATTTTTTCCTCATTTTAATCTCTTCTATCTCGCCACTCATCTCTTCATTTTGACCACTTATCCCCAAAAGCCATTTTTTAAGCGGCTTTTTTGTTAGACTGGTTCTATCAAAAGGAGAGAGAACATGATATTACAAGCTAAAAACATCAGTAAACGATATGGAAATCATTTAGCCGTAAACAATATTCACTTACAGTTTGAAAAGGGAACCTTTAATGCGATTCTAGGACCAAATGGGGCGGGGAAATCAACGACGATTTCCATGTTGATTGGTTTGAAACAACCAACGCAAGGTGAAATCATCTATAAACCAGGTACTAAAATTGGTGTGGTCTTCCAAACCAGTGTTTTAGATGAGATGCTAACGGTTAGAGAAAATCTGACCATTCGTGCGAGACAGTACAAAGACCTAAAATCAAATCGTGTGTCTGATCTTATTGATCGGCTAGGCCTATCAGCTTTCCAAAAGCAGAAATACGGAACGCTTTCAGGTGGCCAAAAGCGTCGGGTTGACATTGCGCGTGCCCTGCTCTCACAACCAGATATTCTGTTCTTAGACGAACCAACGACAGGTTTGGATATCCAAACTCGGAAGTCTATCTGGGATTTGCTCTATCAATTGCAGAGAGAAGAGGGAATGACTGTTGTATTGACCACGCATTATCTTGACGAAGCAGATGAAGCTGATCAAATTTATATTGTGGACCATGGGGAAGTGATTGCTCAAGGATCGGCGCTAGATATTAAGAGTCAATATGCAAAAAACATCTTGAAGATTCGTTTCAAGGAGAGACAGCAGATAGAAAGTCTCAAATCTTTGGGAATGTCAGTAGAGCAACAAAGTCAATTGGAGTATATTTTTCAACCCAAGAGTGAAAGGGAAGCCATTGATTACCTGGCGCAAGTTAGAGATAGAATAGCCCATTTTGAGTTTCGTCCAGGGACCATGGATGATGCCTTTATTGCACTTACAGGAAGGGAGGTCCGCTAATGCTAGCCTTACTAAAGCGAAATTTTTTATTGTACTTCAGAAATCGTTCAGGAGTTTTCTTCTCCCTGTTGGGAGCCTTGATTTCCTTTGTTCTCTATATTATTTTTCTTCAAAAAAATCTAACAGATGCTTGGGCTCAACTCCCCAATAGAGGTCCTGTGTTAAATAATTGGTTAATGAGTGGGACGCTGGCTGTAACAGGGATTACGACAAGTCTGGCTGCCCTGACTCAGTTAGTAAAGGATCGTGAACGTCAAGTAGATCAGGATCTTTATTTATCGGATCAAGGAAAGTGGCGGTTACCATTTTCGTATCTAACGAGCGCAATCATCATCTCTTTTTTCATGCAGGCCCTTATGTATGTGCTGATGTGTGGTTATTTTAGAGAAGTTCCAACCCTTTCTCTATTACCTGAAGTACTCCACATCATGCTGCTTAGTAGCCTGCTTTCTAGTTTGGTGAATGCCATTTTTGTTTATTTTTTCCATTCCGTAGACAGTCTTGGGAAGTTTTCGACCATAGTGGGTACAGCTTCTGGTTTTTTGGTAGGGACTTATGTACCTTTAGGTGTTCTACCTGATTTTGCACAACTACTAATGAAATGTACTCCAGCAACTTATATTGCTGCACTTTATCGGCAAGTACTCATGAAAGAAGCATTAAATGAGACCTTTAAAGGTCAAGATAATCTTCTTCAAGAGTTTCAAGAAAAAATGGGCGTTCAGCTCAAATGGCAAGCCTTATTGACAAAGGAACAAACATACCTTATAGTGTTAGGTGGTATTCTTTTAGCTTTGGGGATTTGGGTTTCCTTAGCAAAAAGATCGAATAAAAGAAAGTAAGTGAGAATTGGAGTAGGAATGAAGATTCGTTTTGAGGAAAAACAGGATATCCCAGAAAACGACCCCTGTGTGGTCATTCAAGCCAAGCAATTATCCGATCAAGCACGAGAGGTGATGGACTATCTCGAACAATTTTCGACAGTGAATCAAGTAGTGATCCCTATCAAAACAGATGATCATTTGATCATGGTGAAAATTGATGACATTATTCTAGCCGAGATTGATAAGAATCAGCTAACCATTTATACGACAGACAAAACGTTCATCGTCAGAGATACTTTGACAAATTTTCAACATCGGATTAATCGTCGTAATTTTTTACAGATATCCCGCCACGCGGTGATGAATATCGACCATTTGGAATCGCTATCGGATAGTTTTTCAGGCAATATGATGGCTAAACTGACACGCGGAGTAAAATCAAGTGTCAGTCGGAAATATGTCAAATCCTTGATGGATTATTTAGGGGTGTAGGAGAAAGTGATGAAACGAGTTATAGCTTATTTTGTATCTGGTATGAGGACAGGATCCTTCTTTTATTTGTGTTTGGTGTTATTATCCCATGTCTATCCCAACATCGTCTATCCCGCTGTAAATGTCCGCAATATCCTGGCGATCTTTTTGATGAGTGGGACAATGGGAGTCTTGACATTCATTCTTGAGGAAGAAGAGTTTTTGACCTATAGTTTGCGTGTGGCCTTGCATTTAGTTGTGACAGCTGCCATCTTAGCATTAACCTACTTGTTTTTTGGCTGGGGGACAGCCTTACGGAGCCCGATTCCTTGGTTGATCTTTCTAGCCATTTACGGCCTGATCTGGCTGTACCAGATTTGGCAGCTCCATAAAAAAACTCAACGAATTAACCAAGCTTTGTTGCATCGCAGAAAAGGGAAATAGTCCCAGAAAAAAGTATATAAGAAAACCACGAAGTTTCGTATGAACTTCGTGGTTTTGCTTTCTTAATATGTCAAAACAAAGTATTTTTTCTTACCGCGACGGATAACGGTCAATTCATTTTCTAATTTATCGCTATCGCTCAAGACATAGTCAAGGTCTTGGATGCGTTCGCCGTTGACGTAGATAGCTCCGTTTTGAACATCTTCGCGGGCTTGGCGTTTAGAATTGACCACACCAGCTGTGACCAAGAGTTCAACGATGTTGAGGTTGTCTTCTGCTTGGACCTGGTAGTTTGGCACACCACGAAGTCCTTGTTTGAGTTCTTTGACAGAAAGGTTTTTGATGTTTCCTGCAAAGAGTTGTTCCGTGATGTTGAGGGCTTCCTTGTAAGCTTCTTCACCGTGAACGAGGGTGACCACTTCACGCGCCAAGATCTTTTGAGCCAAGCGTTCATGAGGAGCAGCCTCAAACTGTTTGCGAATCTCTTCGATTTCATCGAGTGACAAGAAAGTGAAGATCTTCAAGAAGCGCACAGCGTCGGCGTCCATCACATTCATCCAGAATTGGTACATTTCGTATGGAGATGTTTTGTCTGCATTGAGCCAGACCGCATTACCTTCTGATTTACCGAATTTCTTACCAGTTGCATCTGTGATCAAAGGCACAGTCATAACATGACCAGTTTTATCTGCTTTACGACGCATCAACTCAGTACCGGCTGTCATGTTTCCCCATTGGTCAGATCCACCGATTTGAAGGGTTACATTGTGTTCTTGGTTGAGGACGTAGAAGTCATAGCCTTGCATGATTTGGTAGGCAAACTCTGTGTAAGAAATCCCTGTTTCAATCCGTTTTTTAACAGATTCTTTACTCATCATAGCATTGACTGTAAAGTATTTTCCGACATCACGAAGGAAGTCAATAAAGCTAATGCTTCCGAACCAATCGTAGTTGTTGACCATTTCGGCTTTATTGTCACCATTTTCAAAATCGAGGAAACGAGACAATTGCCCTTGAATGGAGCGAACCCATTCTTGTACAGTTTCTTTTGTTTGGAGACTACGTTCAGCATCTTTGAAGGACGGATCACCAATGAGACCAGTCGCACCGCCAACGAGCGCATAAGGTTTGTGGCCTGCTAGTTGAAGGCGACGGCTCGTCAAGATGGCAACCAAGTGACCAAGGTGAAGGCTGTCAGCAGTTGGATCATAACCAGTATAATAAGAAACCTGACCTTCTTCCAGTGCTTTGCGTAAGGCTTCTTCATCCGTCGTTTGAAATACCAAACCACGCTCTTTTAGCTCATCAAAAATGTGCATGTGTCTTTTCTCCTTTATAAGTTTATTCATTTCTCTATTCTACCATAAACCACGGAAATGGCAATGGTTCCCATCATTTTCTTGTCCTTACCCAGGAAGAATGAGTGACGATTTCTACGCTCTTGTGATTGAAAACAAAGGGCCTAATCTGCTATAATATAGGGAACAAGGAGAAAGAATCAGTGAATCAATTAAAAGAGAAGCTGCAAGAGTTTTGGAAGAAAGTCCAAAAATTCTTTGCAAAGATGTATACAGAAACTCCGAATAAGGAAAAAAATGAGGAAAGTAGCTGGTCTGTCGGCGATATTTTTGCGACATTTTTGAGGACCCTCAAACTCTTGTGGGATGTCATGATCGCCCTGTTCGTGTGCCTCTTTTTATTTGGTGCAGGGATCGGGATTGGTTATGCGGCGAGCCTCTTTAGCAATGTCAAGGTTCCAAAGACAGAAGAATTGGTCCAGCAGGTCCGCAACGTCAGCAGTGTTTCAAAACTGACTTATTCCGATAAGAGCTTGATTGCAGAAGTGGACAGTGATTTGATCCGCACGCCAGTCGCAGGAGACGCCATTTCAGATAATGTCAAGAAGGCTGTGATCGCTACTGAGGATGAGAATTTTGAAAGCCACAAGGGGGTTGTACCTAAAGCCGTTCTTCGGGCAACACTTGGATCCGTAGCCGGTGTGGGTTCCTCTAGTGGGGGATCGACCTTAACCCAGCAGTTGATCAAACAGCAAGTCGTAGGAGACGCTCCCACCTTTACTCGTAAGGCGACAGAGATTGTCGATGCCCTAGCTTTAGAGAGGGGAATGGATAAAAACGAAATCCTAACCACCTACTTAAACGTCTCGCCTTTTGGACGAAACAATCGGGGACAAAATATTGCAGGTGTGGAAGCCGCGGCTCAAGGGATCTTTGGCGTCTCTGCGAAAGACTTGTCTGTTCCACAAGCAGCCTTTATCGCTGGCTTGCCACAGAGTCCGATTGTCTACTCTCCTTATGCTGCAGACGGTAGCCTAAAGAGCAAGGAGAACCTCGAGTTAGGTTTGGCGCGTGCCAAAGATGTCTTGTTCAATATGTACCGGACGGGAGCCTTATCGAAAAAAGACTACGAAACCTATGCTCAGTACGACTTGACCAAAGACTTCATTGCTCCAGATGGCATCGAGAAAACACCGCATGACTACCTCTACTTCCAAGCAATGGCAGAAGCAAAAGAGGCCATGTATGATTACTTGATCAAGCGGGACAATGTAACCAAGCAAGACCTGAAAAATAATGAAACCGTCAAGGCTTATCAAGAATTAGCTGAGAGTGAGTTGCGCGAAGGTGGTTACACGATCCAAACCACTATTAACAAACCGGTTCACAATGCGATGCAGGCTGCAGTCGCGAATTTTGGAAGCGTCTTGGATGATGGAACGGGTCTTGTAGAAGTTGGGAATGCCCTTATGGACAACCGAACAGGTGCGGTTTTAGGATTTATCGGTGGACGAAATTTTGACGGCAACCAAAACAACCATGCCTTTGATACAGAGCGTTCCCCAGGGTCTACTATCAAACCTCTGTTGGCCTATGGGATTGCCATCGACCAAGGCTTGATGGGAAGCAATAGCATCCTTTCTAACTATCCGACTAATTTCTCAAGTGGTGAGCCAATCATGCACGTGGATAGCCGAGGGACAGCCATGATGGATCTCCGTGAGGCCCTCAATACCTCATGGAATATTCCAGCTTACTGGACTTACCGGACTCTTCGTGAAAAAGGTGTGGATGTCCCATCCTACATGAAGAAAATGGGCTATGATATCCCTGAATATGGCATTGAGAGTCTGCCGATGGGGGGAGGAATTGAGGTCACTGTTGCCCAACATACCAATGGTTTCCAAACCATTGCTAACAATGGGAACTACCTCAAACGCTACATGGTAGAGCAAATCATTGATCGAGATGGGGATGTAGTCTACAAGCACGAGGCAGATCCAGTTCGTGTCTACTCTCCAGCAACGGCAACGATTATGCAGGATCTCTTGCGCGGGGTTATTACGTCTGGTGCAACAACGACCTTTAAGTCACGGATTAGCCAAGTCAACCCAACGCTGGCAGGTGCAGACTGGATTGGAAAAACCGGTACCACTAACTCAAATGGAGATATGTGGTTGATGCTGTCCACCCCTAATGTTTCTTTAGGAGGTTGGATCGGTCATGACAACAATGCTTCCATGCAGACCTTGACTGGATACAACAACAATGCCCAATACATGGCGCAGTTGGCGAATGCAATTTACCAAGCAGATCCAAGTCTCTTTGGGATTCAGGATAAATTCACTCTCGATAAGAGTGTGATCCGCTCTGAAGTGCTCAAATCGACTGGTGAAAGACCGGGCCGCGTCAATGTCAATGGTCGGGATATCGATGTGAGCGGTCAAATGGTGACGAGCCTTTGGGCCAAAAACGGAGCGCCAACCACTCAATACCGCTTTGCCATCGGGGGATCGGATAGCGATTATCAAAGTGCTTGGGCATCCATTCTCGGCAATAGCAGTGGAAATCAGTCGAATAATAAGAACAATTCGACAACCAATAGTTCATCCAGCAATAGTTCAAATCGAAACAGCTCAAATCGTGGCAATCGACGCTAGTCTGATCCAGTAGAAAACCTAGAGAAAGCCTTGATTTTTGGAGCAAAAAACGGTATAATAGTGATAACTAATTTGTCGTGTGCTTTATTTGAAATATTGTCCAAATAAGAGCTTACAGCAGTTAAATCTTACTTGAATAAGTCGATTTAGCTGCTCTTTTTGTGCCTATTTTTCAGGAAAATCCTAGTTTGTTACACAAATTTAATTTTTCTAAAAATTACAAAAAGCGACGAATGAGGTGAAGAGACAGCTCTTCACGTGATGCAAATCACACAATTGTAGTTAAAACCGGATAGGTGGTGAAAGTCATTTTACCAAGCTATCCTAGTATGGAAAAAGGAGCTAAAAACTTTGGCAGGACATGACGTTCAATACGGGAAACATCGGACCCGTCGTAGTTTTTCAAGAATCAAAGAGGTTCTTGATTTACCAAACTTGATTGAAATCCAGACAGACTCATTCAAAGATTTCTTGGATCATGGCTTGAAGGAAGTATTTGAAGATGTGCTTCCCATCTCAAACTTCACGGATACAATGGAATTGGAATTTGTGGGTTATGAAATCCGCGAACCTAAGTATTCGCTTGAAGAAGCGCGCATCCACGATGCCAGCTACTCAGCACCAATCTTTGTGACCTTCCGTTTGGTCAACAAAGAAACAGGTGAAATCAAGACCCAAGAAGTTTTCTTTGGTGATTTCCCAATCATGACTGAAATGGGAACCTTCATCATCAATGGTGGAGAACGGATTATCGTATCTCAGTTGGTCCGCTCACCAGGTGTCTACTTCAATGATAAGGTGGACAAGAATGGTAAGGTTGGTTATGGATCAACTGTTATCCCTAACCGTGGGGCTTGGTTAGAGCTTGAAACCGACTCAAAAGACATTGCTTACACACGTATCGACCGCACACGTAAGATTCCATTTACAACGCTTGTGCGTGCTCTTGGATTCTCTGGAGATGATGAAATCATCGATATCTTTGGGGACAGCGAATTGGTTCGCAATACCATCGAAAAAGATATCCACAAAAATCCAATGGATTCACGGACAGATGAAGCCCTCAAAGAAATCTACGAGCGTCTTCGTCCAGGTGAACCAAAAACAGCGGAAAGCTCACGTAGCTTGTTGGTAGCTCGTTTCTTTGATCCACGTCGTTATGACTTGGCACCAGTTGGTCGCTACAAGATCAACAAGAAACTCAATATCAAGAACCGCTTGTTGAACCAAACAATCGCAGAACCATTGGTAGATGCTGAAACAGGGGAAATCCTTGTAGAAGCTGGTACTGTTATGACGCGCGATGTCATCGACAGCATCTCTGAACAATTGGATAACGGTTTGAACAAAATCACCTACATTCCAAATGATGCTGCTGTTTTGACAGAACCAGTTGAATTGCAAAAGTTCAAAGTTGTCGCTCCAACAGATCCAGACCGCGTTGTCACTATCATCGGGAATGCCAACCCATCTGACAAAGTACGCATCGTAACTCCAGCAGATATCTTGGCAGAAATGAGCTATTTCTTGAACCTTGCAGAAGGTCTTGGCCGTGTAGATGATATCGACCACCTTGGAAACCGTCGGATTCGTGCCGTTGGTGAATTGCTTGCCAACCAAGTGCGTCTTGGACTTTCACGGATGGAACGAAACGTTCGCGAACGGATGTCTGTACAAGATAACGATGTCTTGACACCACAACAAATCATCAACATCCGTCCAGTAACTGCGGCAATTAAAGAATTCTTTGGATCTTCCCAATTGTCACAGTTCATGGACCAACACAACCCACTTTCTGAGTTGTCTCACAAACGTCGTTTGTCTGCCTTAGGGCCTGGTGGTTTGACACGTGACCGCGCTGGATATGAAGTGCGTGACGTGCACTATACCCACTATGGTCGTATGTGTCCAATCGAAACACCTGAAGGACCAAACATCGGTTTGATCAACAACTTGTCATCCTACGGACACTTGAACAAATATGGTTTCATCCAAACGCCATACCGTAAAGTGGACCGTGAAAAAGGTGTAGTCACCAACGAAATCGTTTGGTTGACAGCCGATGAAGAAGATGAGTACATCGTTGCTCAGGCCAACTCTAAGTTGAACGAAAAAGGTGGCTTTGCTGAGCCAATCGTTATGGGACGTCACCGTGGTAACAACCAAGAATTCCCATCTGATCAAGTCGACTACATGGACGTATCTCCAAAACAAGTAGTTGCCGTTGCGACAGCATGTATTCCTTTCTTGGAAAACGATGACTCCAACCGTGCCCTCATGGGTGCCAACATGCAACGTCAGGCTGTGCCATTGATCGATCCAAAAGCCCCTTATGTGGGGACTGGTATGGAATACCAAGCAGCCCATGACTCAGGAGCTGCAGTCATTGCTCAACACGATGGTAAAGTTACTTATGCAGATGCAGACAAGGTAGAAGTTCGTCGGGAAGATGGATCTCTTGATGTTTACCATATCCAAAAATTCCGTCGTTCAAACTCAGGTACGGCTTACAACCAACGTACCCTTGTAAAAGTTGGCGATGTCGTTGAAAAAGGCGACTTTATCGCTGACGGTCCATCGATGGAAAAAGGGGAAATGGCCCTTGGTCAAAACCCAATCGTCGCTTACATGACTTGGGAAGGGTATAACTTCGAGGATGCCGTTATCATGAGCGAACGCTTGGTGAAAGAAGATGTCTACACATCTGTTCACTTGGAAGAATTCGAATCAGAAACACGCGATACCAAATTAGGCCCTGAAGAAATTACCCGTGAAATTCCAAACGTTGGGGAAGATGCTCTTCGTGACTTAGATGAAACAGGTATTATCCGTATTGGTGCGGAAGTAAAAGAAGGCGATATCCTTGTCGGTAAGGTAACACCGAAGGGTGAAAAAGACCTTTCTGCTGAAGAACGTCTCCTTCACGCGATCTTTGGAGATAAATCTCGTGAAGTGCGGGATACTTCTCTTCGTGTACCTCACGGTGGAGATGGAGTCGTTCGCGATGTTAAGATCTTTACACGTGCAAACGGAGATGAATTGCAATCGGGTGTCAACATGTTGGTTCGTGTTTACATCGCACAAAAACGCAAGATCCGCGTCGGAGATAAGATGGCCGGTCGTCACGGAAACAAAGGGGTTGTGTCTCGTATTGTTCCAGTTGAAGACATGCCTTACCTTCCAGACGGTACACCAGTTGATATCATGTTGAACCCTCTTGGGGTGCCATCACGTATGAATATCGGTCAGGTTATGGAACTTCACCTTGGTATGGCCGCTCGTAACTTGGGTATCCACATCGCAACACCAGTCTTTGACGGAGCAAGCTCAGAAGACCTCTGGGATACTGTAAAAGAAGCTGGTATGGATAGCGATGCCAAGACCATTCTTTACGATGGACGTACAGGTGAGCCATTTGACAACCGTGTCTCTGTCGGTGTCATGTACATGATCAAGCTTCACCACATGGTTGATGATAAACTCCATGCCCGTTCAGTTGGACCATACTCAATGGTTACCCAACAACCACTCGGAGGGAAAGCTCAGTTTGGTGGACAACGTTTCGGGGAAATGGAAGTGTGGGCCCTTGAGGCTTATGGTGCATCAAATGTCCTTCAAGAAATCTTGACTTACAAGTCAGATGATGTCAACGGACGTTTGAAAGCTTATGAAGCGATTACCAAAGGTAAACCAATTCCAAAACCAGGTGTACCAGAATCCTTCCGCGTTCTTGTCAAAGAATTGCAATCTCTTGGTCTTGACATGCGTGTCTTGGACGAAGATGATCAAGAAGTGGAACTTCGTGACCTCGATGAAGGGGAAGACGATGATGTGATTCATGTGGATGACCTTGAAAAAGCACGTGAAAAAGCAGCCAAGGAAGCAAAAGCAGCCTTTGATGCTGAAGAATCAGAAAAATAATCAGTAAAAATGATTGTCTTGTGAGAAACCAATGCTTCTGACAGGATGATTCGATAACAAGATACAGATACAAGGAGGTGGCAAGAAAGTTTCCTTTCTTCCCCCACCTAAGCTGTATTCAAATGAAACAAGTATGAAAACAAGGAAAGGTAAGAAATAGTGGTTGATGTAAATCGTTTTAAAAGTATGCAAATCACCCTAGCTTCTCCAAGCAAGGTCCGTTCATGGTCTTATGGAGAGGTCAAGAAACCTGAAACAATCAACTACCGTACATTGAAACCAGAACGTGAAGGTCTCTTTGATGAAGTCATCTTTGGACCTACAAAAGACTGGGAATGTGCGTGTGGGAAATACAAACGGATCCGTTACAAAGGGATCGTTTGTGACCGCTGTGGGGTTGAAGTAACACGTGCCAAGGTTCGTCGTGAACGTATGGGACACATCGAGTTGAAAGCTCCTGTATCACACATCTGGTACTTCAAAGGCATCCCTTCTCGTATGGGATTGACTTTGGATATGAGCCCTCGTGCCCTTGAAGAAGTCATTTACTTCGCAGCTTATGTGGTGATCGATCCAAAAGATACACCACTTGAGCACAAATCCATCATGACGGAACGTGAATACCGTGAACGCTTGCGTGAATACGGACCAGGTTCCTTTGTAGCTAAGATGGGTGCAGAAGCGATCCAAGACCTCTTGAAACAAGTGGATTTGGAAGCTGAAATTGCTCTCTTGAAAGAAGAATTGAAGACTGCAACTGGTCAAAAACGTGTGAAGGCTGTTCGTCGTTTGGATGTCTTGGATGCTTTCTACAAATCTGGTAACAAGCCAGAATGGATGGTTCTCAACATTCTTCCAGTTATTCCACCAGATCTTCGTCCGATGGTCCAATTGGATGGTGGCCGTTTTGCTGCCTCTGACTTGAACGACCTTTACCGCCGTGTGATCAACCGGAACAACCGTTTGGCACGTTTGCTTGAGTTGAATGCCCCTGGTATCATCGTGCAAAACGAAAAACGGATGCTCCAAGAAGCCGTTGATGCATTGATCGATAACGGTCGTCGTGGTCGTCCAATCACAGGGCCAGGTAGCCGTCCACTCAAATCATTGAGCCACATGCTCAAAGGGAAACAAGGACGCTTCCGTCAAAACTTGCTCGGTAAACGGGTGGACTTCTCAGGACGTTCCGTTATCGCCGTTGGTCCAACTCTTAAGATGTACCAATGTGGTGTGCCACGTGAAATGGCGATCGAGCTCTTCAAACCATTCGTGATGCGTGAAATCGTTGCGCGTGATATCGTACAAAACGTTAAAGCTGCAAAACGCTTGGTTGAACGTGGAGATGAACGCATCTGGGATATCCTAGAAGAAGTGATCAAAGAACACCCAGTTCTCTTGAACCGCGCACCGACCCTTCACCGTTTGGGGATCCAAGCTTTTGAACCTGTATTGATTGACGGGAAAGCCCTTCGCTTGCACCCACTTGTCTGTGAAGCCTATAATGCCGACTTTGACGGGGACCAAATGGCCATCCACGTACCGCTTTCAGAAGAAGCTCAAGCAGAAGCTCGTATCTTGATGTTGGCTGCTGAGCACATCTTGAATCCAAAAGACGGTAAACCAGTTGTTACTCCATCTCAGGATATGGTATTGGGGAACTACTACCTCACTATGGAAGAAGCTGGTCGTGAAGGCGAAGGCATGGTCTTTAAAGACCGTGATGAAGCGGTCATGGCCCTTCGCAATGGCTATGTTCACTTGCATACCCGTGTCGGAATTGCGACAGATAGCTTGAACAAACCATGGACAGAAGCGCAACAACACAAGATTCTCTTGACAACTGTTGGTAAGATCCTCTTTAACGATATCATGCCTGCAGAACTTCCATACCTTCAAGAGCCAAATAATGCCAACTTGACAGAAGGCGTTCCAGCTAAGTACTTCTTGGAGCCTGGTCAAGATGTCAAAGCAGCGATTGAGAAATTGGAATTAAACGTTCCATTCAAGAAGAAAAATCTTGGAAATATCATCGCAGAAATCTTCAAACGCTTCCGTACAACTGAAACTTCTGCATTCTTGGACCGCTTGAAAGACTTGGGTTATCATCATTCAACCCTTGCTGGTTTGACAGTGGGGATTGCCGATATTCCGGTCGTTGAAGATAAGGCAGAAATTATTGAAGAATCTCACAAACGTGTGGAACAAATCACCAAACAATTCCGTCGTGGTTTGATCACGGATGACGAACGCTACAATGCCGTTACAGCTGAATGGCGTGCAGCCCGTGAGAAATTGGAAAAACGCTTGGTGGATAACCAAGATCCGAAGAACCCAATCGTTATGATGATGGACTCTGGAGCCCGTGGTAACATTTCAAACTTCTCGCAACTTGCCGGTATGCGTGGTTTGATGGCCGCTCCAAACGGACGGATCATGGAATTGCCAATCCTGTCAAACTTCCGCGAAGGTTTGTCAGTACTCGAAATGTTCTTCTCAACTCACGGTGCCCGTAAAGGGATGACCGATACGGCCTTGAAGACAGCCGACTCAGGTTACTTGACGCGTCGTTTGGTTGACGTGGCCCAAGACGTCATTATCCGTGAAGATGACTGTGGAACAGACCGTGGACTTGTGATCCGTGCCATTACTGATGGTAAGGAAATGATCGAGCCACTCGAAGAACGCTTGACTGGTCGTTATACCAAGAAATCTGTTAAACATCCTGAAACAGGTGAAGTCATCGTTGGTCCAGATACCTTGATTTCAGAAGACCTAGCACGTGAAATTGTCAAAGCTGGTGTTGAAGAAGTCACTATCCGCTCTGTCTTTACATGTAACACCCGTCATGGTGTCTGCCGTCACTGCTATGGTATCAACTTGGCGACTGGTGATGCGGTTGAAGTGGGTGAAGCAGTCGGAACTATCGCTGCCCAATCTATCGGGGAACCTGGTACACAGTTGACCATGCGTACCTTCCACACGGGTGGTGTTGCCTCAAATACCGATATCACTCAGGGTCTTCCTCGTGTCCAAGAAATCTTTGAAGCCCGTAATCCAAAAGGGGAAGCGGTCATCACTGAGGTCAAAGGGGAAGTCACAGCCATCGAAGAAGATGCTTCTACACGCACTAAGAAAGTCTTTGTTAGCGGAGCAACTGGTGAGGGCGAATACGTTGTCCCTTACACTGCCCGCATGAAAGTCGAAGTGGGAGATCAAGTCTCTCGTGGTGCGGCTCTGACAGAAGGGTCTATCCAACCAAAACGTCTCCTTGCCGTTCGTGATGTCTTGTCTGTTGAAACTTACCTTCTTGCGGAAGTACAAAAAGTATACCGTAGCCAAGGGGTAGAAATCGGCGACAAACACATCGAGGTAATGGTGCGTCAAATGATCCGTAAAGTACGTGTCATGGATCCAGGAGATACAGACCTTCTCATGGGTACTCTGATGGACATTACAGACTTTACAGATGCCAACAAGGATGTCCTTATCTCTGGTGGAGTTCCTGCAACTGCTCGTCCAGTCCTTATGGGAATTACCAAAGCCTCTCTTGAAACCAACAGTTTCTTGTCAGCGGCTTCCTTCCAGGAAACAACTCGTGTCCTTACTGACGCAGCGATCCGTGGTAAGAAAGACCATCTCCTTGGACTTAAGGAAAATGTTATCATTGGTAAGATTATTCCTGCAGGTACAGGTATGGCTCGTTACCGTAACTTGGAACCACAAGCAGTCAATGAAGTTGAAATCATCGAAGAAGTGCCATTAACAGATGGAACAGTCGATGAAGTTCAAACAGCTGAAGTCGTAGAAAAATAAGAAAATAAGTCGGAACTACAAGTTCCGGCTTTTTTTTTTTTTTTGAAAAAATAATAAAAATTTGTTATTTGAAAAATAATTGTATAATTATTGAATTGTTTTTTTACCAAAAATATTAGCCCGGTAGAAGCCATGCTGTAAATACTTACAATTAGTGATTATATGGATATGTATTCTAAACACCAAAATAATAAAATGACTAACTATTAGTAATTTCTTTATAAAACCCAAAATCGGTTTGACATTTAAAGTCATTGGCGGTAGAATGAAAAAAGATGTACACAAATTAAAAAAATGTTGAATTACATGCATGTCAACGGGAGAAGTTTATGGGAAAATTGAAAATTATGGTTGTGTTTGGAACCCGACCGGAGGCCATCAAAATGGCCCCTTTGGTATTGGAGTTGCAAAAACAAAAGGAGGTTATTGAGACCATCACAGTGGTCACTGCCCAGCACCGTCAAATGCTGGACCAGGTCTTAGAAACCTTTAACATCGTACCTGATTACGATTTGGATATTATGGGAAAAAGCCAGACCTTATTGGACATTACCTCTAAAATTCTGAATCAATTAGATCCAGTTATCAAAAAAGAAAAGCCGGATATGGTGCTCGTCCATGGAGATACGACAACCACCTTTGCGGCGAGTCTGGTTGCCTTTTACAATCAAGTCCGCATTGGTCACGTCGAAGCTGGTTTGAGAACCTTTGATAAATATTCACCGTATCCAGAAGAGATGAACCGTCAAATGACGGATGATTTAGCGGATCTGTATTTTGCGCCGACAGGCGAAAGTAAGGCCAATCTCTTAAAAGAAAATCATCCGGAATCCTCTATTGTAGTGACGGGAAATACTGCCATTGATGCGTTGAAACTCACGGTTCAAGAGGACTATCACCACGAAGTGTTAGATCAATTGGATCCAGATAAAAAAGTCATCCTGGTCACCATGCATCGAAGAGAAAATCAAGGCCAACCCATGCGAGCGGTCTTTGGAGCTCTGAGAGAAATGGTGGATCAAGAACCGACTATTGAAGTGGTTTACCCAGTGCATCTTAGTCCAGCGGTCCAAGAGGCGGCAAACGATCTATTAGGAGAACATGATCGGATCCACCTCATTGAGCCTCTAGATGTGCTGGATTTCCACAATTTAGCTTCTAGAAGTTACTTTATCATGTCGGATTCAGGTGGGGTGCAAGAGGAGGCGCCATCATTAGGAAAACCGGTATTGGTATTGCGCGATACAACGGAACGCCCAGAAGGGGTCAAAGCAGGGACCTTGAAATTAGTTGGAACGGATCCTACCGTCGTCAAATCTACGATGACAGAGCTCTTAACCAATGAACATCTTTATCTAGAAATGGCGAATGCGCGAAATCCTTATGGGGATGGAAGAGCATCTGAGCGAATCGTACAAGCTATTAAACATTACTTTGGCCAGGGAGAGGCTGCCGAAGAATTTCATGAGGGAGAGAAAGAATAAATGAAAAAAACGGAAAAGTTAAGTAGATGGTTGCTGATTTTGATTGTTTTCGAAGTACTTCTTTTACTTTACTGCTTGTTTTTTGCAAGAGAGATTCTGATTGAAGAAGGCTTGTTCTTTGTTTTAGGATTATTTGCTGCTATTGTTTTATCGGATTTATTGTTGACATGGACCATCCTGTTGTCATTTGCCCTTGGGATTGTCTTTTTGGTGGCGGGTGTTGTCTATATCCCATTTCATCAAGCCTTGCTCTTGCTCTTTAGTTTTCCGATCTTGATTGGAATCTTGACCCGAATTCGCTATCACCTCTTTAAAGAGATTGCAAAAGTGAAGGATCAAGAGGCAGAAGCTTACGCAGATTACCGCAACCGCATCGCTTCTTATGGCGGACAAACCAATGATACGATTCAGGCCTTGCTCATTCACTGGTCGCACGAGGAATTGTTCTTCCAATTGCAACCGAGAGAGTACAATCGGACCTTGAACCAAATCAACTATTTGTTAACGCATCATCTGAAGCCAAATGAAAGCTTGTATTATGTATCAGACGGTAATTTCTTGATTTTATCATCTGATAGTGAGCGGGATCTGAAGAGCGATTATATGACGGTCTTAAAACCACAGTTGGAAGGACTGGTTTTCCAAGGAGAAGATGGGGTTCAGGGCATCCAATTTCAGTCAGGATTTCTTGTAGTGGATCAATCCAATCGAACCAAATACCATCGCTATAAAGAAATGATTCGTTACTTAAAACGTCAACTTGAAACAGATATTATTGTGGAATATTAGGAGGAAAACATGTCTCTTACAAATATATTTTTTAATATAGCTGTAGGCATCAGTGTATTTTTTGCCTTGTGCTTTATTGTATTATTTGTAGCTTATACGGTGATTTACCGCCGTGTCAATAAAAACTTTAAGGCGGTGGACCATGATTAGTCAAATTGTGATGATTATTGCCTTGATTTCGATTTGGTTGTCCTTAGCCTGGGGCTTAGTAATCCTCTTTTCAGCCGTTCATTTTTGGTTTAAACACAGTGATTTTCGTGTCAATACGGATCCACTTCCTTATTATCCAAAAGTGACGATCGTCGTACCCGCCCATAATGAGGATGTGGTCATTGCACAAACAGCCAAAGCGATCCTTGATATGAACTACCCACATGATCGTGTAGAATTACTGCTCTTTGCGGATAATTGTTCCGATCGCACCTATGAAGAGTGTTTGGCGGTTAAAGCATTGCCAGAGTATGCAGGACGTGATTTGACCATTATCAATCGAAGTGGGACAGGCGGAAAAGCCGGTGTGCTAAATGACGCTTTGGCAATGGCGACTGGAGACTATATTTGTGTCTATGATGCAGATGCCATGCCTGAAAAAAATGCTCTTTATTTCCTTGTGAAAGAAGTCCTCAAAGATCCAGAACGTCATGTGGCTTCTTTCGGCCGCAATAAAACGCGGAATGCCAATCAAAACTTCTTGACCCGCTGTATCAACCAAGAGATTGTTGTCACCCAACGGGTCCACCATGTGGGCATGTGGCATCTCTTTAAGATTGGACGGATTCCAGGAACTAACTTCATTATTCAAACCGAATTTGTCAAGAGTATTGGAGGATGGAAAAACGGTGCCTTGACTGAGGATACGGATATTTCCTTCAAGATTATGCAAAGTGGGAAGTTGATTGCGCTAGCCTATAATTCAGAAGCCTTCCAACAAGAGCCAGAGACTCTGAAGAGTTACTATATGCAGCGGAAACGTTGGGCCAAAGGGAATTATGAAGTGGTTCTTTCCAACTTCAAGCATTTATTTGGTAAGGGAAATTGGCGCGTGAAGTTAGAAGTGACCAACTATTCCTGTGTCTTCTTCTGGTTTAATGCGGCCATCGTCTTATCGGACTTGATCTTTTTTGCCAATATTCTGGCCATGTGTATCCATACAGTGGTGCCAGGTGTGCAAATTCCATTTGCCTTTGATTCAGAAAATATCTACATTGCGCAATTGATGCTCTTCAATTGGATCTTGATGATTGGGCTTTACCTGCTTCAGATTAATGTAGCTCTTGCTTCACAATTTGGTCAAGCCACTACCAAGCAAATTTGGTTGGCCTTGGCCGCCTATTTCACCTATTCTCAACTGTTTATCATTGTGTCGATTGATGCCATCTCTTCGATTGTGATGGATAAACTATTGCACCGGAAAGAAACCAAATGGGTTAAAACAAAACGATTCGCAGGATAGGAGAAATTATGAAAACGAAAAAGATGAGATATGTATGGTTTCTAGTCATCCTTTGCATTTTCTGTTTGACCTTGTTTTTAGCGAGAACGAGAAGTAAAGTGGAGATGCGAAATCGAATTTATCATCAGTGGAATGAGCATTTTGTTGTTTCAAAAGGGAAAGAATCCTATGTTCGAACCACCAATGATAGCAATCAAACAGTAGTGTTATCCGAGGCGCAAAGTTATGGAATGCTCATTACTGTTGCAGCTGCCGAAAAAGGACAAGCCCAACAAGCAGACTTTGACCGACTCTATCACTATTATCTAAATCATCGCTTGGAAGGTACCCAATTGATGTCTTGGAAACAAACCATCAGCAATGGGAAAGCAAAGGATGAGGATCATAATGCTACAGATGGAGACCTCTACATCGCCTATGCTCTTCTAAAAGCCGCTCAGCAATGGCCAAAGCAAGCTAAAGACTACCAGGCTCAAGCCAAAGCGATTTTAGAAGATATTCTCGCACACAACTACAATGAAGAAACCGGTGTGTTAACGGTGGGGAATTGGGCCAATCAGGACTCGGAGTTTTATCATTTGATGCGGACGTCTGATACATTGCCAGCGCAATTCCAGATCTTTTATGAAGTGACAAAAGATTCGAAGTGGTTGGATATCAAAGAAAAGATGTTGCAGCAACTCCAAACGATCAGCTCCCAAACCAAAACAGGTTTACTACCTGATTTCATCTGGGTAGATGAGCAAGGAACGCGCGTAGCGGATCCCAAGACGATTGAATCCAAGTATGATGGTGCCTACTCGTATAACGCTTGTCGCCTTCCATACAACCTTGTTCAAAGTAAGGACAAAACCAGTCAACAATTGCTGAAAAAGATGCTTAACTTTTTCAAGAGTCAAAGAAATCTGTATGCAGGTTATGATTTGAAAGGGAAGGCCTTGAACAATCATCAGGCAGCAAGTTTTTTGGCACCGATTGTCTATGCCTCTGAACATGAAAAAGGTTATTTGAAGTTGGTTCAACAGAACAAGTATATCTTTACACAAGATCTACCTCTGAACAACTATTACGATGCAACCATGACAACCATGATTGCACTTGAATTGTTCTAAATACTTGAGAAGAGAGAGTTCCCCGAGATGGCTCGCCATTTTGTTGGGATTCTCTTCTTTTGATTCTCGAAAAAAGGACCCAATAGCAATTGGGCAGTCTATTTTTGAAAAATAATGGTGAAAATCACCTGAAAACTACCTGAGAAATCATGCTCTGAGCAGAAAACTTTTATTCTCAAAGGATTTTCTATATAATAGAGGATACAAAGGATGGAAGAGTTTATGTATCGAGTGATTGAAATGTACGGGGACTGTGAACCCTGGTGGTTTTTAGATGGTTGGGAAGAAGATATCGTGAGTAGTCGGAAGTTTGAAGACTATTACCAGGCTTTGAAATACTACAAGCAGAAGTGGTTGGAGTTAAATGAGCACTTTCCAAGTTATAAGAGTCGGAGTGATCTCATGACGATCTTTTGGGATACCAAGGAGCAAGAGTGGTGTGAGGACTGCAGTGAAGATGTGCAGCTTTTCCACTCGATTGTCCTCTTAGAAGACGAGCACAAGATCCCTAAAAGCAAGCTCCGCCCAGGCTACGAAAAGGAAAAAGGCAGTCGCAAGCACCGTTCTTGTCAATATACACTCGATTCAAAAAAGGGGACAACCCTGTCATAAGAGACATTCGGAAGATTTTTTAGAGCGATCTAGAAAGTCTTCTTTTTTTGTCTTCTTTTTCGAATAGTATAAGTGAGAGGAGGAACTATGGTTCAAGAAATTGCAAAAAAACTGATCCACATGGGGAAAAAGGAAGAAGCTCAGGATCTTTACTTCATTCCTCGGAAGGAGGAGTACCAAGTTTTTATGAGGGTGGGAGACGAGAGGCGCTTTGTGCAGTCCTTCCCTTTTGAGGAGATGACGGCTATTATCAGCCACTTCAAATTTGTAGCAGGGATGAATGTGGGAGAAAAAAGGCGCAGCCAGCTAGGATCGTGTGATTACCCATTAGAGGATGGAGTGGTATCGATCCGCTTGTCGACGGTGGGGGATTATCGTGGTTATGAAAGCTTGGTTATTCGGCTTTTGCATGATGAGGAACGCGAATTGCGGTTTTGGTTTGATCAATTGCCGGACTTGAAGAAGAAATTGGCTGGTCGTGGGCTTTATCTCTTTGCAGGTCCTGTTGGTTCGGGAAAGACCACTCTCATGCATGCTTTAGCGCAAGAGCGCTTTGCGGACCAGCAAGTCATGTCTATTGAAGATCCTGTCGAGATCAAGCAGGATAATATGCTTCAGCTTCAGCTGAATGACCAGATCGGCATGACCTATGACAACCTGATCAAACTCTCCTTGCGCCATCGGCCGGACCTTCTCATTATTGGAGAGATCCGAGATAAGGAAACAGCTCGTGCAGTCGTACGAGCTAGTTTGACAGGGGTCACCGTCTTCTCTACTATCCATGCTAAGAGCGTTCGAGGTGTTTATGAGCGACTTTTAGAGCTTGGAGTGAGTGAGGAAGAGCTCAAGATTGTTTTACAAGGTATTTGCTACCAACGATTAATTGCAGGAGGAGGTGTGGTCGATTTTGCGACGGAAAACTACCAAGAGCACTCAGCCAGCCGCTGGAACCAACAAATGGATCTCTTGGCTCAATCGGGATATATCCAGCTGGCTCAGGCCCAAGCCGAAAAAATTATCTACCGCTAAACAAAAGCAAATCATCGAATTGTTTTTGAATCTTTATTCGAGTGGTTTTCACCTATCTGAGATTGTCGATTTTCTGGATCGCTCTCACCTAGTGGAGAGTCGTTTGGTTTCCCAGATGCGAGAGGATCTCTCGCGGGGGCGGAGTTTTTCAGAGATGATGGCAGGGATCGGTTTTTCAGATGCGGTCACGACACAGCTGTCTCTCGCTGAGCTTCATGGCAATCTTGCATTGAGCTTGGAGAAAATCAGTGCTTACCTAGAAAACATGCGCAAGGTCAAGAAAAAGCTGATTGAGGTGAGCACCTATCCTCTTATCTTGCTTGGATTTTTAGTTCTAATTATGCTTGGCTTGCGCAATTACTTGCTCCCTCAAATGGATGCTCAAAATATTGGGACGCAAGTGATCAGTTCCTTCCCCCAACTCTTTTTGGCACTCGTAGCGGGAATAGTGGCCCTCTTCTTATTCAGCTTTCTCTATTATCGAAAATCTAGCAAGATCAAAGTTTTTAGAAGCTTGTCCCATCTTCCTTTCGGGAAAGGCATGATTCAAGCTTATTTGACAGCCTATTATGCCAGAGAATGGGGCAATCTGATTGGACAAGGATTGGAGCTGTCTCAGATTTTTACCATGATGCAGGAGCAAAAATCCCAGCTTTTCCAAGAGATTGGAAGAGACTTAGCTCTTTCTTTAGACCGCGGTCAATCCTTTTCAGAGACGGTCGGGGGATATTCTTTTTTCAAAAAAGAATTGCCGCTCATGATTGAATATGGCGAGGTCAAATCAAAGCTTGGAAGTGAGCTAGAGATCTACGCTGAAAAAACATGGGAAGATTTCTTTCGTCGGGTCTACAAGGCCATGAATGTGATACAACCCTTGGTCTTTGTCTTTGTGGCTCTTGTGATTGTCTTACTTTACGCAGCCATGTTGCTGCCGATTTATCAAAATATGGAGGTTCATTTATGAAAAAATTAAAAACATATAAGGTAAAAGCTTTTACGCTTATTGAAATGTTGGTGGTCTTATTGATCATCAGTGTACTCCTATTGCTCTTTGTGCCGAATTTGACCAAGCAAAAAGACTCTGTGAAAGAGACAGGCAATGCAGCCGTTGTCAAGGTGGTCGAAAGCCAGGCTGAATTGTATGAGCTCAATCATACCAATGACCAAGCCACTCTAGCCAAACTGATTGCTGATGGAAATATTACCAACAAACAAGCAGAATCCTATCGTGCCTATTATGCGAAAAATAGTGGAGAAACTCGTGCGGTTGCAGATTAAGGCCTTCACCTTGGTGGAGACCCTTCTGACCTTGATGATCGTCAGTTTTATCTATCTGGGCTTATCGGGATCGATCAAGAAGAGCTTTCAGCAGGTGGAAGAAAAAGTATTTTTTGCAGAGTTTGAACACCTCTATCAAGAAAGCCAAAAGATAGCCTTGGCAAGGCAAACGGAATTGGATGTTGAAGTGACTGCAAGGAAGATTCAAACGCCCTACCAGACGGTGGAGATTCCTGATTCTGTCATTTTGCAAGATCCTAAAACTATTCGTTTAGACCGTGCAGGTGGCAATTCATCCCTGGCCAATGTTCACTTTCAGACACAGAGAGGAGTGGTGACCTATCAGCTTTCGCTTGGAAATGGGAAAATTAAAAAAAGCATCCGTTCCCGCTAGTATTCTCATAGAATCTTTGGTAGCCTTGGGTTTATTTGCCATGATTACGACCTTATTGTTAGGGGAGATCCGGCGTTCGCGCAAGGAGCGACTAGCGGATTTCAAAGAGGTAGAGGTCTTATCTGTCGCTCAAATGGCGCTTCAGACAGGGCAAAATCATCTAGAGGCCAATGGCATTCAGGTTCAAGTCGAAAAAGATGCCGATCAACTCACGGTCTATCATCAAGGAAAGGTGGTACTGCATGTGGAATAAAGGAAAGGTCAAGGCCTTTACCCTGCTCGAAGCCTTGGTCGCTCTCTTAGTGCTTAGTGGGGGAGTGTTAGTCTTTCAAGGCTTGACCAAGCTCCTGCATGCTGAATTGGACTACCAGGCGCATCAAAAGCAGGAAGAATGGATACTTTTTCAGCAACAATTGCAGGTGGAATTGGATCGGAGCCATTTTGAAAAAGTAGCGGACAATCATATCTACTTGGTTCAGGATCAAAAACCAATTGCCATTGGTCAATCTAAAGGAGATGATATCCGAAAAACAGATGATAAGGGCAGGGGCTATCAGCCTATGATTTCAGAGGTTCGCTCTAGCCAAATTTGGCAGGAGGGAGAGTTGATTCATCTGCGGTTGAATTTCGAAGAAGGTCTAGAAAGGGAGTATGTCTACCATGTGGTACCAGCGATGCAAAATGAAAAAAGTTAAGGCTGGTGTCTTGCTTTACGCTCTCTTGATGGCAGCGATTTTTAGTCTCTTACTTCAGTTTTACCTGCACCGACAGGTTGCGGAAAGACGAATCTTAAAGACGAGTCAAGATCGACTTCGGGCCTATGCTTTGGTACAATTGGCTCTTGAAAAAGGAAAGGGTGATGAGAAGGTGTCAGAGATTCACTTAAAGTCTGGAGTTGTTCAGCTACAGCAGGATCCTGGTTTTCTTCATGCTCAGGCTAAGATGAATGGCGAAAGCTATGAGTTTGTCCTTCCTGTAAGGGAAGAAAAGGAAAGCAAGAAGAGTCAAAAAGAAAAGAAGAAGACACAGAAAGATAAGGAGAAGGCAGAGACCGAAACGCCTTCTGAAGAGACGCCAAAAGAGACCAAGGAACCATCAGAAAATAGCGAAAAAGACTAATTTTTGGTATGATAGGGTGCGGAGGAAATCATGAATTTCGAAAAAATTGAACAAGCCTATACCTATCTATTAGAAAACACTCAAAGTATTCAAAATGAATTGTCGACCAACTTTTATGACGCCTTGATTGAACAAAATGTCATGTATTTGGATGGCAAGACGGATCTAGACATTGTTAAAAACAATAGCAAAAAATTAAAAGAACTAGGTTTAAGTAAGGAAGAATGGCGCAGAGCCTACCAATTCCTTTTTATGAAAGCTGCTCAGACAGAACCTTTACAAGCGAATCACCAGTTCACACCAGATGCGATTGGTTTTATCATTACATTTTTGATCGATCAGTTGGCCAAAGGCGACCAATTGGATGTCTTAGAAGTGGGAAGTGGAACCGGAAATCTCGCTGAGACCATTGTCAACAATAGCCGCCTCACGATTGATTACTTAGGATTGGAAGTGGATGATCTCTTGATTGATCTATCTGCTAGTATCGCAGATGTGATGGAGTCTAGCGTTGTCTTTGCACAAGGCGACGCGGTGCGTCCACAAGTGTTGAAAGAAAGTGACTTGATCGTTAGCGACTTACCGATTGGCTATTATCCAGATGATGCGATTGCACAGCGCTATCAGGTGGCGAGCTCCGAAGGCCATACCTATGCTCATCACCTCATGATGGAACAGGCTCTGAAATACCTGAAACCTCAAGGAGTAGCCATCTTTTTGGCTCCAAATAACCTCTTGACGAGCCCTCAGAGTGATCTGTTGAAAGCTTGGCTAACAGACAAGGCTCAAATCCTTGCCATGCTGACCTTGCCAGAATCTCTTTTTTCAAATCCCGCCTATGCTAAGACGATTTTCGTCCTACGAAAACAAGAAGAAGAGTCTGTTCAGCCCTTTGTCTATCCGTTTACCGATCTCCAGGATCAAGACCAGGTGGTTCACTTTATGGAAAGTTTCCAAAACTGGTTAAAGGATAGTGAAATTTGATCAAAGATCTGATATAATAGAGGAAGTGAAAACGCTTAATGAGGTGAATATATGTCGAAAACAATTTCTATTAATGCAGGAAGCTCTAGTTTGAAATGGCAATTGTACCAAATGCCAGAGGAAACTGTTCTTGCAAAAGGGTTGATTGAACGGATCGGTTTGAAGGATTCTATTTCAACCGTTAAATTTGATGGACGCTCTGAAAAACAAGTATTAGATATCCAGGACCATACACAAGCTGTAAAAATTTTGTTGGATGATTTGATTCGCTTTGATATTATCAAATCCTACGATGAGATTACAGGTGTGGGTCACCGTGTCGTTGCTGGTGGAGAATACTTCAAGGATTCTGCCTTGGTAGATGACGAAGTCCTTCGAAAAGTAGAAGAATTGTCTTTGTTAGCACCTCTTCATAATCCTGCAAATGCAGCCGGAATTCGTGCCTTTAGAGAGATTTGTCCAAATATTACCAGTGTTGTGGTATTTGATACTTCTTTCCATACAACCATGCTGGAAAAAGCTTATCGTTACCCTCTTCCAACTAAATATTACACAGAAAATAAGGTCCGTAAGTACGGCGCTCATGGAACCAGTCATCAGTATGTAGCTGGTGAAGCTGCTAAACTTCTTGGAAAACCATTAGAAGAATTGAAATTGATCACCTGCCACGTTGGAAATGGTGTATCTGTTACAGCGGTTGACAAGGGAATCTCTGTGGATACCTCAATGGGCTTCACCCCTCTAGGTGGAGTCATGATGGGAACCCGTACAGGGGATCTCGATCCAGCGATTATTCCTTACTTGATGGAGCATACAGAGGATTTCAATAAGCCTGAAGATATTAGCCGTATCCTCAATCGTGAATCAGGTCTTCTGGGTGTTTCTGGATCTTCTAGTGACATGCGGGATATCCATACAGCGATGCACAATGGAGATGAAAAAGCTAAATTGGCTTACGATATCTTTATCGATCGTTTGCAAAAATACATCGGTCAATACTTAGCAGTCTTGAATGGTGCAGATGCCATCATCTTTACAGCAGGAATCGGTGAAAATGCAGTAAATGTTCGTTCTTCTATTATCAATGGAATCAGCTGGTTTGGCTGCAAGGTCGACCCTGAAAAGAACGTCTTTGGAGTTGTCGGAGATATTTCTACAGATGATTCCCGTGTGAAGGTATTGGTGATTCCAACGGATGAAGAGTTGGTGATTGCGCGTGACGTTGAACGTTTCAAAAATCAGTAAACTGAAATAAAGTGAGAAGGCTGGAGGCGAAAGCCCCAGTCTTCTTATTTTATACAAGAAAGAGGTTGTCCATTGAAAAACATACAGTCTTTTATTCGAGAGCACCCATTATGTAAGAATGCCCTCTGGCTCCTTCTCTTTGTGCCCTTATTCTTTCTCTCCCAATTTCCCCTCATCGCCATGGTTTATTCCCTTCAAGAAGGAGTGGATGCAAGGTGGGTCACTATCCTCACTCTCTTGGTGACAGTGGTGGTGCTCTTTGTTTTTTATAAGGTCATCAAGATGAGCCCTCTGGAGAACTTAGATGTTCGGGTCATTACCTGGCCGGCTTTGGGGAGAAATTTTCTTTTTCTTCTCTTATTGATGGCTAATAACCTGCTCGCCTATCCCTTGTTGAAACAAGAGGCAGGTGGTACAACGGCAAACCAAGCGGCTCTGAATGAACTGCAATCTCATGCTCCTTTTCTTGCTATGGGCATGGTCGTGATCCTTGTTGCTCCGATTCTAGAAGAGCTGCTCTGTCGGGCCATCATCCCTCGTTTGATCTTTCGAGGGGCAGAACCAATCGGTTACCTAGCTGGTGCTCTCTTTTTTACGTACTTGCATGGACCGAGTACCCTAGGGGAATGGGTAGCTTACGGAGGCATGTCCTTGATCTTAACTTGGGTGGCTTATCGCTACAAGCGGATCGAATATAGCATTTGCCTTCACATGACCTTGAATGCGCTGGCTTATTATTATCCAGCTGTATTCCTCCTTTGTTTATTGCCGGTATCGAGAGTTTTCTTCCATGATAAATTATGATAAAATGGTAGGTACCAATGAGTTTTGATGCAGAACCATCCTACAGAAGGTCAGAAAAAATCAGAAATCCGTATGGAGAGTAGACTCAGAGTTTTAGAACACTTGTTCTAGCCTCTTTTGTTCGCAATCATGCTGTAGGAAGGGAATCAAAGGAGAACGAAAATGATTGATAATAAATGGCTGAGTGGCCAAGGGACCCTTCTTTGTGGGATCTTAAATGTCACTCCGGATTCATTTTCTGATGGCGGTAAGTATACGAGTGTGGATGCAGCCTTGCAGCAGGTGAGAAAACTGATCCAAGAAGGAGCTCAGATCCTCGATATCGGAGGAGAATCAACCAGACCAGGAAGTCATTATGTGGAGATCCAAGAAGAGATTGACCGCGTGGTTCCAGTGATTAAAGCCATTCGGAAAGAAAGTGATGTCTTGATTTCAGTGGATACCTGGAAGTCCCAGGTGGCGGCAGCGGCGCTCGAAGCTGGGGCTGATATTGTCAACGATATTACGGGTTTTCTTGGAGATCCTAAGATGGCTGCTGTCGTCGCGGAGCATGAAGCGAGCGCAGTTCTCATGTTTAATCCAGTGATGGCAAGACCGCATCATCCAAGTTCCACTATCTTTCCAAGTTTTGGTTTCGAACCAGTCTTTTCAGAGCAAGAGCTTCAACAGATGGCTCAAGAACCGATTCAAGACTTGATGTGGACCTTCTTTGACCGCTCGCTTGCGGTAGCGAAAGCAGCTGGTGTCCAGACGGATCGTATTATGTTGGACCCTGGGATCGGCTTTGGTTTGACCAAGCGTGAGAACTTACTCTTATTACAAGAACTTGAGACGATTCACCAAAAGGGGTATCCGATCTTTCTAGGGGTCTCCCGCAAACGCTTTGTGGTCAACATTATTGAGGAAGCTGGATTTGAGACAGATCCTGCAACGGAGACTGGTTTTTGGAATCGGGACCTGGCTTCGAGCCATTTGACGAGTATTGCAGCCAGTCAAGGAGTCGAAGTGGTGCGGGTGCATGATATTCCCCTACACAAGATGGCAGCCAGTCTGGGACAAGCCATTTTCCAAGCCCAAGAGGCAGCAGATACCAATTTAAAACAATACAAGTAAATGAAGACGAAAGAACATCAGTTGGATCTTCGTTGGCTAGAAGCCTATCGTTCGCAGGATCCACATTTTGGCTTGGAGCGCATGGAAGCTCTCTTGGCTTTGAGAGAAAATCCTCACCTAGACTGTCGGGTCATTCATGTTGCGGGGACTAATGGCAAGGGCTCTACCATTGCTACCTTGTCCCAACTCTTGAGGCAGGCAGGTTTACGCATTGGAGTCTTTACCTCTCCTTATCTGATCCACTACAATGACCAGATCACCATTAATGGCGAAGCCATTTCCGATCAAGACCTGCAAACCTATCTGGATAGCTACCAACAGCTCTTGGAAGCTGAAGAATCAAGAGACATCTTTCAAGGTTTGACGGAATTTGAAGTGATGACGGCGATCGCCTATGATTATTTTGCTCATGAGGAGCTGGATTATGTGATTATGGAAGTCGGTATGGGGGGGCGACTAGACAGTACCAACATCTGCCAGCCCGTTCTGACCGCGATCACTTCGATTGGCTTGGATCATGTTGCCCTTCTTGGGCCAGATCTGGCTTCCATTGCCCGTGAAAAGGCAGGCATCATTAAGCCAGGAATTCCTCTGGTTCTAGGGAAATTAGAAGCAGAAGCCAGCCAAGTCATTGAAGGTATTGCGATTCAGAAGCAGGCACCGATAACAGCCTATGACAGAGATTACCAAGTTGAGCTAGAAGCCTCTTGTCTATCAGGCCAATCATTTTCTTATCACAGTTCTAAAAGAGAAAAAGCCTCTTATCAAGTAGCGCTCTTAGGTCATCACCAGGCCAGAAATGCAGCTCTTGCGATCAGTATCTGTGATGTACTTTTTGAAAGAGAAGGGCGTGAACTCTTGTCAAGAGAGTTAGTGGATGAGGCCTTGCATCAAGTCGTCTGGCCTGGCCGGATGGAAGTGGTCTCGCAAAATCCCATGATCTTGCTAGATGGGGCCCATAACCCCCACGCCGTTGCGCCTTTAATCGCAAGTCTTCGGGAACTGTTCCCAGGCCAAAAAAAGACCATTCTTTTTACCTGCATCCGGACCAAAGCCTTAGAAGAGATGCTCATTCAGTGGCAGGAACTAGAAAATAGTCGCTTGATCCTCACGACTTTTGAAGATCCAAGAGCCTATTCTCAAGAAGAGATAAGAGCTGCTGCGAAAAACCATCAGCTTGAGGAAGTTAACTGGCAAGAGTTTCTACAAAACTGGCAAGCTGAAGGCGATGAGCTCCTCATTGTAACGGGGTCGCTCTACTTCCTTAGTCAGGTACGACCTTATTTATTAAAAACAGAAAAATCCAACTAGGAGATGATATGGATACAAAGAAAATTGAAGAAGCAGTGAAAATGATCATCGAGGCAGTCGGTGAAGATGAGAACCGTGAGGGACTTCAGGAAACGCCGACCCGCATTGCCAAGATGTACCAAGAAATCTTTGCAGGACTAGGGCAGACAGCAGAAGAGCACCTGTCTAAATCATTTGAAATCATTGATAACAATATGGTGGTCGAGAAGGATATCTTCTTCCATTCCATGTGTGAGCATCACTTTTTGCCATTTTATGGAAAAGTGCACATTGCCTACATTCCAAATGGCCGTGTGGCTGGGCTTTCAAAACTGGCTCGTACGGTCGAGGTTTACGCTAAAAAACCACAGATTCAGGAACGTTTGACGGTAGAAATCGCAGATGCCTTGATGGAATATCTTGGAGCACAAGGAGCACTTGTCTGGGTAGAAGCAGAGCATATGTGTATGAACATGCGTGGTGTCCGTAAACCTGGGACCGCTACAGTGACAACTGCAGCGCGTGGACTGCTTGCGACAGATAAAAACTTAAAAAATGAAGCCTATAAACTCATGGGCCACTAATGGCTGGCTATAAGAGGTGAACAGAGTGGATCAATTACGGATCAAGGACTTAGAGGTATACGCCTATCATGGTGTTTTTCCAGCAGAAAAAGAATTAGGACAACGCTTTGTCCTAGACCTATGGGTAGATTATGAGATGACTCGTGCTGCCCGCACAGGTGATTTGGAAGCTTCAATCCATTATGGGATCTTGGCGGAACAGTTGACCGAGTGGATGCAGGCAGAAAAGATCGATCTGATTGAAACAGTGGCCTTTCAGTTGGTTCAAAAGATTTTCGAAAGCTATGCCTTTGTAGAAAAAGTTCGTCTGGAGTTGAAAAAGCCCTGGGCTCCTGTTCCCTTGCCATTAGAGACTTGTTCTGTGACAATCGAACGGGAGAAAAAACGGGCCTTTATTGGGCTTGGCACCAATATGGGAGATAAACAACTGCAACTAGAGACGGCGCTAGAAAAACTCAAGGATCGAGGCATTCGCCTTCTTCAGACATCCACAAGGATTGAAACAGAACCTTGGGGAGGAGTGGAGCAGGACACCTTTTTGAATCAGGTGGCAGAGGTTGAAACTTGGATGACCCCAGAGGATTTATTAGAGACCTTACTGGTCATTGAGCAGGAAATGGGGCGTGTCCGTGAGGTCAAGTGGGGGCCACGTGTGATCGATCTAGATCTGCTCTATATGGGGGACACCATTTGTTACAGTCCTAGCTTAATCTTGCCACATCCTTATGTGGCAGAACGTGCCTTTGTCCTAGAATCTTTGAATGAAATTGCTCCTCATTTTGTGGACCCTGTTCAAAGAAAGCCCATTCGCCAATTATGGGATGCTGTCAAATAGTTTCTCTTCTTTGCATTATAAAAAAACAATCCCTCGAGCAGGGATTGTTGAGAGCGTAGATAAACGAATCTTTAATAGAATCTAATCAATTCTTTAAAAATTATACTCGTTATAGTTATTCAGTCATCTAATGAAACTTTCCGCCGTGAGAAAAGTGCCTGAAACAATACCGTTTCAGGCACTCGGAATTATTGAGACCTTAGGCTCAATAATTAGTCATGGAACTTCGTAGAAGTTCGCTGACGTCCGTACTCACCTAAGGAAAGTTTTTTAAGAAGACTTTGTCTTCAATCTGAACAATTCCTAAAACAGGGATTGTTTTTGTTTGTCTGAGTTTATTTACGATACAAACGATCGTACTGGTAGACAGGGTCCATGGTGACGTTGATACCGAGCTTGCGAAGGACATTCTTGTCTTCGTCTGTCAGCATTACGGTTGAGTGGGCTTCACTGCCTTTCAACTTGCCTAATTCTTGCATAGCAAGCTTAGCGTCTTCATTGGTCATAGCTGTAATGGCTAGGGCAATGAGGATCTCGTTTGAGTGAAGACGAGGGTTACGGCTACCCAAATGATTGATCTTCAAGCCTTGGATAGGTTGGACGTATTCTGGCTCGATTAATTTGGTTTCTTTATCAATATGTGCCAATTTCTTGATCGCATTGATCAAGAGGGCTGCGGTTGGGCCAAAGAGATCAGAGGTTTTTCCGGTTACCATCTCGCCGTTTGGTAATTCAAGGGCCAAGGCTGGCTCACCTGTTTCTTCTTCTTTTTGGCGGGCAAGCACGGTCACTTTCCGATCATTTGGAGTAATCCCCAAATCATTCATCAAGAGCTCGATCTTCTTGACAGGTCCTTCACCGACACGCTCTGCTTTAACATCCAAAATGGTTTGGTAATAGCGACGGATGATTTCTTGTTGGGAAGCTTCAATCGCAGCGTCATTGTCCACAATGGCAAAGCCAACCATGTTGACGCCCATGTCTGTTGGAGAAGCGTAAGGAGAGGTTCCTAAGATGCGTTCCAACATGCGCTTCAAGACAGGGAAGATTTCGATATCGCGGTTGTAGTTGACCGTTGTTTCCCCGTAGGTTTGGAGGTGGAAAGGATCGATCATATTGACATCGTCTAGATCTGCAGTCGCTGCTTCATAAGCCAAGTTAACTGGGTGGTGCAAAGGAAGATTCCATACTGGGAAGGTTTCAAACTTAGCATAACCGGATTTGATCCCATTTAATTGGTCATGGTACATATTGGACATACACGTTGCCAGCTTACCAGAACCAGGTCCAGGAGCTGTCACAACGACCAAATTGCGACTAGTTTTGATGTAGTCATTTTTCCCCATTCCTTCAGGAGAGATGATGTGGTCCATATCAGTCGGATAGCCCTTGATCGGATAGTGGAGATAAGAGGCGATCCCGCTCTTGTCCAGTTGTTTGCGAAAGGCATCTGCTGCAGCTTGTCCAGCATATTGGGTGATGACGACAGAGCCTACAAAAATCCCCAATTCATTGAATTTGTCGATCAAACGCAGTACTTCTTGGTCATAAGAAATCCCTAGATCCCCACGGGCTTTTGAGTGCTCAATGTTGTTGGCGTTGATGGCAATGACAATTTCCACCTGGTCGCGCAATTCTTGGAGTAGCTTGATCTTATTGTCTGGTTCGTATCCAGGGAGGACACGAGCAGCGTGAAAGTCTTCTAACATCTTACCACCAAATTCAAGGTAGAGCTTGCCATCGAATTGGTTGATCCGCTCAATAATGTGGTCACGTTGCAAGTTCAAATACTTTTCAGAACTAAAAGCTTGTTTTTTCATGTAAAACTCCTGTATATAAGGGAAGGGTCTGCCACACAAATCCAAGGATGAGTGTTCCGTTCCCTACCATTTCATTCTTTCATATTATATCAGAAAACAGATGGAAGATAAAATATTCTAAGATACTTTCCTAAGGGGAGTGTGGATGCCAAAGGGCTTAATGGTGACTCACGCTAGAAAGTTTCAAAGAGAACCTTGTTTTCCCCCTAAAAAAGCCCCTTACGGGGCTTCAGATCGATGTTGTTTAATAGTGTTTGATCAAATCAACTGTAGAGCGATCCAATTTCTTAACCAATGCTTGTAAGAAGGCTTGCGCTTGCAAAAAATCATCCATGGCATAGAGGGTTTGGTGAGAGTGGATGTAACGTGCACAGACACCAATGGTTGTGGATGGAACTCCGCCATTCTTCAAGTGTGCTGCACCTGCATCGGTACCACCTTTGGCACAATAGTATTGGAATTTGATGCCCGCTTCTTCAGCAGTAGTGAGCAAGAAATCTTTCATATTTGGTAGCATGATGTGACCTGGATCGTAGAAGCGAAGCAGTGTTCCTTCCCCAATCGCACCTTGGTCTCCAAAGACATCGGCTGCTGGCGAACAGTCTACAGCAAGGAAGATTTCAGGATCAAATTTAGTGGTTGAGGTGTGGGCTCCACGAAGTCCCACTTCTTCTTGAACGTTGGCCCCTACATAGAGTTCGTTGTTTAAGGCTTGTCCAGAAAGGCTCTTGGCCAATTCGCTGACCATCAAGACACCGTAGCGGTTATCCCATGCTTTTGAGATGACGTTTTTACCATTAGCAGTAAGAATCGCAGAGCTATCTGGGACCAAGGTATCTCCAGGACGGACCCCATAGCTTTCAGCTTCGGCTTTAGAGCTAAAGCCTGCATCAAAGACGATGTCGCTAATGGCAGGTACGGTTGGTCCACCTGTTCCACGTGTCAAATGAGGAGGAACAGATCCTGAAATAGCAGGGTATTCACGTCCGTCACGTGTAAAGAGTTTGAAGCGTTGGCTGCTGACGACCATCGGATTCCAACCTCCGATTGGGACAACACGGAAAGTTCCGTCAGCTTTGATTTCACTGATCATAAAACCAACTTCGTCCATGTGGGCAGCTACTAAGATACGAGGAGCATCGGCTGCCGTTGAGTGTTTGACCCCAAAGATCCCACCAAGACCATCTGTCACGATTTCGTCCACATGAGGGGTCAATTGTTGGCGCAAATAATCCCGTACAGGAGCTTCGTGACCTGAGATGGCAGGGATTTCAGTTACTTCTTTGATTTTAGAAAATAAATCAGTCATAGGTTACCTTCTTTCTGATGCTATTTTATCACTTTTTCTACAAGGATGGTAGCGTTATTATGGAAATCAGTCCCAAAAAGCGGAGGGAGAGATCTAGCCTAGACCGTTGTCCCTCTGCTTATTTTGTGTTACAATAGGCACTATGAAAGCTAAAAAAATTATTTTGTCTAGTCTGGCTGTAGCAAGTGCAGGAGCCCTTGCGGCCGGTGTTTATAAAATTGCAAAAGATCAAAAGCATCTTCGTACCCAAGAAGAATTGGTAGCAGAAGTACGGGAGCAAATGGAAGCCATGGGGACGATTGCGACTCTGTATGTGGAACTCTACGAGTCTAGTGAAGAGCGCTTAGTAGGAGGCGTCATTTTTGAAGATGAGCGCCATTACCGCTTTGTCTATGAGGACGGTCTCTTGCATTACGAAGAGGAAAAATTATGATTACACCAAATTCTCTAGAAGAAATTGCTTCATACGTAGAGCAAGATGGCAAGAAAGTCTTTGTCTTTTCAGCCGACTGGTGTGGGGATTGTCGTTACCTCAAGCCTTTTTTGCCGGAGATTGAAGCTGAAAATCCCGAATTTACCTTTATCTTGATTGACAGAGATGCCTATATGGATCTGGCGAAAGTCTGGGATGTTTATGGGATCCCAAGTTTGGTGGTTCTGGAAAAGGATAAGGAAATCGGTCGGTTTGTCAATCGGGATCGGAAAACCAAAGCGCAGATTACAGCATTCTTAGCAGGATTAAAATAGGAGAAAAACATGATTGTAACATACAACAAAGAACAAGTCGGCGATGTATTGATGCTGACCTTGAAAAATAGTGGGGAAGCAAAGCTCACGGTGGAGAGAAAAGGAAAGGTGGCTCGCGTTTACCGTGAGGACAACCAAGAAACGGTTGCCTGGAATATCTTTGAACTCTCAACTATCTTTGCCGTAGAAGGCAAGGGCCAAGTCTTTTTGACAGATGAGCAAGTGGCTCGTTTGAACCAAGAATTAGAAAGAGAAGGTTTTTCAGAACGCTTGGTCAATGATCGGGAACCAAAATTTGTGGTGGGAGAAATCCTTGAAATGGTGGCCCATCCAGATAGTGACCACTTGAATATCTGCCAAGTAGCAGTTGGGGCAGATAAGACGGTTCAGATCGTAGCAGGGGCTCCAAATGCGCGTGTAGGCCTCAAGACCATTGTTGCTCTTCCAGGTGCCATGATGCCGGATGGTAGCTTGATTTTCCCAGGAGCACTTCGTGGAGAAAAAAGCTATGGCATGATGTGCAGTCCTCGCGAATTGCACTTGCCAAATGCTCCTCAAAAACGAGGCATTATTGAATTGGATGACGCAGAAGTAGCAGGAACACCATTTGATCCTGCTCGCCACTGGCATGAATAAAAAGAAGAATCTAGGATTTTTTGAATCCTAGATTTTTTTGATTTTGGTTTGCCACCTCCATTTTTTGAAATTTTTTCGAATAAATAGATAGGAGGTAAATGATGTATAATAAAGTTATTTTAATCGGTCGCCTGGTGGCGGCCCCAGAATTGCACAAAACCAGCACAGACAAATCCGTTGCCCGAGTGACCGTTGCGGTCAATCGTCGCTACAAGGATCAAAACGGGGAGCGAGAGACTGACTTTGTAAATGTGGTTGTCTGGGGGAAATTAGCTGAAACCATGGCTAGTTATGCCAGCAAAGGGAGCTTGATCTCTTTGGATGGAGAGATTCGGACGCGCCGCTACGAGAAAAATGGGGTCATGCAATATGTGACAGAGGTCCTCTGCCAAAGTTTTCAGTTATTAGAGAGCCGCGCTCAGCGAGCGATGCGTGAAAATGGTGGAACGGGAGATTTAGCCGACATCATTTTAGAGGAGGAAGATCTTCCTTTTTAGAAACAAAAAAAGAAAGCTGGTTCGTTTATAGACCAGCTTTTTTTGATACTTGGTAGGGATTTCATTCGGAAAAAGTCTTTTAAAAATAAATCAAAAATATGCATCTGTACAATAAAAGCCAGCACTTTTCTTGAAAAAGTAGTAAAATAAAGTAATATATATTCAAAATTTTCAGAAAAGGAACGGAGTTTGAAGGGGAAAGAAGAAAGAAAAGAACGGTTGAAATGGCTGATAAAACGGGTTTTACTGGTGATTCCAGTGGCTTGCATCCTCTTGTGGATCTATGCCGTTTGTCAAACCAGTAGCATCAAGGATCAGACCAAGATCGGTGTCACCTATATGACCATGAACAATGAGTTCTATAAAAGTATTCATTCGGAAATTAGTCGAATTGCCGATGAGAGAGGTGCTCTTGTATCTGTTCGAGATCCGGAATTGGATGAAAAAAGGCAGAGCCAGCAGATCGATGATTTTTGCGCCCAAAAAGTAAATGTGATTGTGATTAATCCGGTCAAAGGGGATAGTCAGCCCATTTTAAGGGCTCTTAAAAAAGCTAGAAAACAAGGAATTAAGATCATTGCAGTTGATACCCAGCTCAAGCATTTTAAGCCGGATGCCAGCATTGTCTCCGACAACTACCAAGCAGGAGTCTTGATTGCGAAAGAGCTGATGAAACGCTCTTCAAATGCTCAGATCCTTCTCTTGGAGCACAAAGGGACTGTTTCAGCAGATACGCGGATTCAGGGATTTAAGGATACCATCAAAGGACATGGGTCATATGAGATTATCTCGGAACTAGAAACCAAGGGGCAGACGGAGATCGCCATGCCAGCTGTCCGTAAGTTCTTGCAGTCAGGGGGGGATGTCGATACACTAGTTGCCCTGAATGATCGCTCGGCTATAGGAGCTTTAGCGGCGATCAAGGAGCAAGGAATCACCCATCCCATTGCGATCTATGGGATTGATGGCTCACCAGATATGAAAGCCTTGCTGCACTCGACAGATGATGTTGTAGGAACCGTTGCCCAGTCTCCGTTGAAGATGGGAGACCGTGTGATGGAGGTCATCCAAGATATGACGGCTGGGAAGAGCTACCAAAAAGAGATAACCATTCCGGTTCAAATGATGACAAAGGAAAACATCGATCACTTTGATGTGAATGGGTGGCAGTAATGAGAAAATTTAGAGGTGTGAGATACAGTTTGGCCATTCTGATGGTCGTGAATTTTATCGCTGTGATGCTCAACAGTATCATCTATCTTCAAGCAACCAACTATATCATTGCCCAACGACAAGCCTCCCTATTAGTAGAACGTTTAGAGCGTATTCCTTTTGCGCCTTCGACAACTTTTTGGTTGTCTGCGCTCTTATTTGCTGGAATTGCCTTGATCTCCATGAGTCGTTACTGGTCTCAAACGAGTCGATGGTCCATTTTTGATAAGTGGAACATTTTGGAGATCCTCCTGATGTTGCTCTTGATGTGGGTCCAAAATGTAGCTTATAACGGGCTCATTCTCTTGGTTTTTGCGGATATCTTCTATGGTTCCAAAGAGTTGAATACCAAGCGAGACCGCAAGTATTGGTTTGCGTTTATCCTAGTGAGTTTCTTGATGCTTCTTGTGACCAATTCAGACGTCTTTTCGCTTTTCTTTCCGATACCTTCTCTGGATGTCTATATTCATTTTTATCCTGCCTCCATTCGGATTCTGGCCTTTTTCTTGAAGAATTCCCTCTATGCTTTGAATATGGTGCTCTTCATTATTTCGCTTTTGTTCTATATTATGAATGTTCTTGCGGAAAACCACGAAGTAGAAGAAGAGTTGGCCATGGTTTCGAAGGTCAATACGGAGTTGAACAACTATATGGCCTTGTCTGAGAAGATTGCAGAAGATCGGGAACGTAAGCGGATTGCTCGGGAAATTCACGATACCTTGGGGCACGCGCTAACAGGGATCTCGGCAGGGCTGGATGCTGTCGGAGTCTTGATTGACATCGATCCCAATCGGGCAAAAGAGCAGGTAAAAAGCGTATCAGAAGTGGTTCGTGAAGGGATCCAGGATGTGAGGGGCTCTCTCAACCGCCTCCGTCCAGGTGCCCTTGAGGGACGAACCCTCAAAGATGCTTTGGAAAAGATGATCCGTGAGTACCAGACGCTTTCCAACTTGCAGGTTGATTTACACTATGAATGGGTCGATGTCGATATGGACGTCATGATTGAAGATACGATCTTTCGTGTGATCCAGGAGTCTATGACCAATGCGGTTCGCCACGGTCATGCTAGTCAGATGAGCCTTCATTTTTTTGAAGATAAGGAAGATTACCTGATCGAGTTGCAGGATAATGGGGTTGGGTTTGAAACCTTGACCTATGGCTATGGACTCAAGCAGATGATGGAACGAATTTCTATCCTAGGAGGACAGCTTCAATTTGAAAGCCGCGATGGATTTTTCACGCGCGTCAGTTTACCGAAATATAAAGAAGGGAGATAGAGATGGTGATAAAAGTAATGGTGGCAGATGACCAGGCCTTGATTCGAGAATCTCTGAAAATAATTTTGTCAGCCCACCCCGATATCGAAGTGGTGGCCACAGTGGAAGATGGGAATCACGTCTTGTCTAGCATTCCACAGACACATCCTGACCTGATCTTAATGGATATTCGGATGCCAGGCATGGATGGGGTTTTGGCGACAAAAGAAGTCAAAGAGCACTATCCGGATATCAAAATTATTATTTTAACGACCTTTGATGATGATGAATTTATCTATAGTGCACTCAAGTATGGTGCTTCAGGTTATCTTTTAAAGGGAGCCTCGACAGAGGAACTCTATGAAGCGATTAAGGTGGTGTATCAAGGCGGAGCCATGATCAACCCGAATATCGCTAGTAAAGTCTTTCAAATTTTCTCACAAATGGCCAAAACCAACTTCTCTATTGCTGTAGATGAGGACAATGTCAAGGATTTGAGCACGACGGAATGGCGCATTATCCAAGAAGTCGGCTATGGAGAGTCCAATAAAGAAATTGCGGCCAAACTTTTCTTGTCAGAAGGAACCGTGCGCAATTACCTATCAACGATTTTGGCGAAATTAAACCTACGAGATCGAACGCAATTGGCGATCTGGTCAGTCCAAACAGGAGTGACGAGACGTGATTTTTCTAAAGGAAATACAGAATGAAATTGAAGCGAAAGCATCTTTGTTGGGGGATCGGTCTCCTTGTTGCGCTCTGTGCGAGCGCAGGTTTTTATTGGTGGAAACAGCAACCGACCGTCCTCCATATCGGCGTTTATGCAGGTTCTAGCTGGGATGTGCCGACCAGTCAACGTTCCCATGCCTTGGATCGTGCGATTCAAAAATTTGAAAAATCCCATCCCCACGTTCGTGTAGAGTATGAAAATGGGATTCCGCAGTCGGATTATTCTGACTGGCTCTCCGAAAAGATTGTCTCAGGAAAGACGCCAGATGTGTTTATGGTCTCTGAGCAAGATCTTTCCTTATTAGCAGCGCGGGGCGTATTAGAAAAGTTAAACGGCTATATGGATCGAAAAGATCAAGCTGCCTTTTATCCCGTTGCCTTTGAATCGGGTGTCTATCAGGGGCAAACCTATGCCTTACCTTATGAAAGCAATCCGATTTTGATGTGTGTCAATAAAGATCTCTTGGATAAAGAAGGTATCGCGGTTCCCAAAGAAGGCTGGACCCTTGAAGAGTTCTATACGATTTGCAAGAAACTAACCAAAGATACCAATGGGGATGGGCAATTGGATCAATTTGGGAGCACAGAATACACCTGGAAAGAAGCCTTGGCGGCAAATGGAGGTCATCTCTTCCAAGGTGGCATGCTCAAGCTGACAGCTCCAGAAGTGAAAGAGTCTTTGACTTTTCTGCAAAAATTGAAAGATCTAAATAAAAATTACAAGGTGAGCTCTAAAGATTTTGACCAGGGGAAAGTCGCCTTTTATCCCATGACCTTGGCCCAATATCGGACCTATAAACCGTATCCCTACCACGTTTCTAAATATTCAAACTTCACCTGGACCTGTATCCCGATGCCGGCTAAGTCAAAAACGACTAAGGCAACCTTGGTCACGACGACTTCTTTTGCTATGTCGGCTCGAAGTTCTCATTCCAAGTTGGCTTGGGAATTAATGCAACTCTTAACAGAGGATCCCGAAATTCAACAAACCCTCTTTGCCCAATCCCAGGGGATCTCTGTCATGCCACAGGTAGTCAAGAGTCGCTCTAGTAAAGACCTCTTGCAGGTAGATGATTTTGGGACGGATTCCTTGACCAATCAGACCTTGAACCGCATCATGGAACAAGCTGTTGAAAGTAGTCCTAAAAATGTCTCAAAAGAGGTGTTAGAAAAGTTAGATTACTTGATTGGCAATGCCTTGCGCGATCAAGATGTTGAGAACCGCTTGCCTCAAATTCAGAGGGAGATTGAAAGTAGTCTACAGGTAGGAGTTTAGAGTAAAATAAGATGGCATTTTGTCAAGTGACAGATGTCATTTTTTTATTGCTAAATGTCATATTAGGAATGTGACATTTGACAATGTAAAAACGCTTTCAAATAATCTACAATAGAGTCAAATAAAGGAGGCGTAGAAAAATGAAATACCTCGTTTTGGTCAGTCATGGCGGACTGGCAGAAGGTCTAAAAACATCACTAGCCATGTTTGCTGGTGACAAGTTGGATCAGGTCATCGCAGTTGGACTCAAAGAAGGAAAATCGGTCGATGACTTCGCAGTTGATTTCAGAGAGAGCATTTCAGGATTGACAGCTGATGATTCTGTTTTGGTCTTGGCAGATATCGTAGGTGGTAGTCCATTAACCACTGCAGCCACGGTTCTAGAAGAAGCTGGAAAGCTCGATGGAGCCTTGATCCTTGGTGGGATGAACCTCACCATGGCCTTGACGGCAGTTGTGATGAAGGATGTGTTGGAGGGAGACGATTTGTCAGCCACCATCTTATCAGAAGCACGATCTGCACTACAGCCTTTTGAAATTTCAGCCGCTGGTGCTGAAGAAGATGATGACGATATTTAATAGGGAGGTACCTTATGGTAGTAACATTTGTACGGATTGATGACCGCATGATTCACGGTCAAACAGTCACACGCTGGGCAAAGGAAAAACCATGTGATGGTTTGATTGCCGTAAATGATGCAGCAGCATCAAACAAGGTTTTGATCCAAGCTTACAAAGGCGCATCAGACAAGAAAACCTTTGTATGGACAAAGGAAGCTTTTAAAGAAAAATCAGCAAAAGTAACAGAATCAGATAGTCGTTACTTCTTGATTACCAAAAATCCAATCGATATGAAGGAAATTTTGGTCGACCAAGGGTTTGTCCCAGGTGATGTTAAAGAAATCATTGTTGGCCCTGCAAATGATCGTCCTGGAGCTGTGAAATTGGGAAATAACCAATCCATCACTCAGGAAGAAGCAGAAGCCTTCCAAGCCATTCAAGCAGCAGGCTACAAGGTGAAATTCCAATTGTTGCCAGATGTTTCCATCGGGTATTGGGATGATTTCAAATCAAAATTTGGTTTTTAAAACTAACAGTCTGATCTGTTAGGTAAATAAATTTACAAACAAAAGGAGCGTTTGTTATGACAATTTCATGGATTCAAGCAATCTTGCTTGGTATTTTCGCCAGCTTGTCTTCAATGCCTGGTATGGGAGGTTCCAGTATCGGGAACTATACACTCGGTCGTCCTTTGATCGGTGGGTTGATTTCAGGTTTAATTCTTGGAGATGTGACAACCGGTATTATGGTCGGGGTTGCCCTTCAAGTCGTTTATATCGCCTTGGTAACACCTGGTGGTACCGTATCTGCCGATGTGCGTGCCATCTCTTACATCGGTGTTCCTCTTGCTATCTTGTTTGTGCATGCTAATAACATCACAGATGAAGCAGGAATCGCCGCAGCTGCAGCTCCAATCGGTGCAGCCGTTGGGACAATTGGTACAGTTCTTTTCTACGGTACCGCTACTATGAACTTGGTTTGGCAACACATTGGTTGGAAAGCCGTTGAAGAAGGAAACTTCAAAAAACTCTACGCAGTTGACTGGGTTTACCCTTGGATCTCTCACTTCCTCTTCTCTTTCCTTCCAACAATGATTATCACCAAATACGGTGAAAACATGGTTGATTTGATGAAACAATACCTTCCTATGGATGGTTACTGGATGAAAGCCCTCTTTACAGTCGGTGCTCTTCTCCCATGTGTCGGTATTGCCATCTTGTTGAAACAAATTGTTACAGAAGCAACTGACTTCATTCCATTCTTTGTTGGATTTACCTTGGCAAAATCTCTCGGATTGAACTTGGTATCCAGTGCCGTTGTTTCATTAATCTTTGCAGTAATCTACTATGAACTTGAAGTGATCAAATCGATGAAAGCTGCTCCAGCCGGAGTGGTGGACCAAGACGATGATGAGGAGGATATTTAAAATGGCTGATAGAAAGAAAATTTCAAAGAAAACATTAGCAAAAGCATTCCATCATTGGTATTATGGTCATTTGACTTGTTTCTCTCAAGAACATATGCAAACCTTCGGGTACTTGACTTCTATGCTTCCAATCGTAGAAGAAATGTATGACACAAAAGAAGAACAAAAGGATGCTATGCAAACCTATACGGCCTTCTTCAACACTGAACCACAACTTGGATCTCTTGTTGTAGGGATCACAGCTGGTTTGGAAGAAGCGCGTGCAAACGGAGATGCAGTAGATGGCGAAACCATCAACGGTATGCGTGCCGGTTTGATGGGACCAATCGCTGGTATTGGTGACTCATTGGTCGTTGGTACCTTGATTCCAGTTCTCTTAGGGATTGCCCTTGGTCTTTCTAAAGGTGGTAACGTCGCTGGTGCTCTCTTCTACATCGTCGTATGGAACCTCTTAGTCTACTTTGGTATGCGCTTTGCCTTCTTCAAAGGTTACCAATTAGGGGATAAAGCCGTTGAATTCCTTGTAGGACCAAAAGGACAAGCTCTTCGTAAAGCGATCAGCGTTGTCGGTGGTATGGTTATCGGTGCCGTAGCAGCTACTTGGGTATCTGTTACAACAGCCCTTCAATTCAAGAATTCTGAAGGAAAAGTCTTCTTGAACATCCAAGAAAAGATCGATGGTGTTTATCCAGGTCTCTTGACAGCAGCCTTCATCACTCTTTGCTGGTGGTTGATGTCTAAGAAAAAAATTTCACCAAACAAAGTCATGTTACTTCTCGTTGTAGTGGCTTTGATCGGTGTTGCCCTTGGTATCTTTGACCCACATCTTAAATACTAAGGTCAAGAAAAAACGAATTTGCTAGTAGGAGTTTTTGAGAATGAAGTGAATGGACCTCCTTTATTTGCACTTCATTCTCAATTTTTATCAGGAGGAATCCCATGGTTACAAAACAAGAACTTGTCAATGGATATGAAACAGAAATCAAGTACCAACGCCACATGCTTGAAAACCTTGGTCGTTGGTTCAGCTTACTCTTTATCATTGCCAGTATTGGTGTGGTATTGATCTATCTCTTTCACAAAAGTTTCCTCCCACTCTTGATCCTCGGGATTTTACTAGCCTTGGTTGGAATTTTAGGCATGATTGTTTTTGGATATGGTATCTACCGTGGGCGGATCAATCTTCAAAAAGTGATCGATGATTTCAATCAAAAATTGACAATTTTAAATTGATATTTTAGAAACATCTCATCTATTTTTGAGGTGTTTTTTTCTTGACTATTTCTGACCAAGTGATACAATAGAAACATAAGTTAGCACTTATGTATAGAGAGTGCTAAAAACACGTATGGAGGAATGAACATGTTAAAACCATTAGGAGACCGTGTGGTCTTAAAAGTAGAAGAAAAAGAACAGACTGTTGGAGGTTTTGTCCTCGCAGGTGCGAGCAAGGCTGATACAAAAACAGCTGAAGTAGTGGCCGTTGGTGAAGGTGTGCGTACCCTAAGTGGTGAACTCATTGCTCCAGCTGTAAAAGCAGGAGACCACGTTTTGGTTGAAAGCCATGCAGGAATTGAAGTGAAAGATGGGGAAGAAACCTACACCATCGTTGGAACATCAAACATTCTTGCAATTGTAGAGTAAGAGAAGAAAGAGGTAAGAGAAATGGCAAAAGATATTAAATTTTCATCTGATGCACGTTCTGCAATGGTCCGTGGTGTCGATGTCTTAGCAGATACAGTGAAAGTTACGTTGGGCCCTAAAGGACGCAATGTGGTTCTTGAAAAATCATTTGGTTCACCTTTGATCACAAATGATGGGGTGACCATCGCAAAAGAAATCGAATTGGAAGACCATTTTGAAAATATGGGTGCCAAATTGGTGTCAGAAGTGGCTTCTAAGACCAATGATATCGCAGGTGACGGTACAACGACCGCAACGGTCTTGACTCAGGCCATCGTCCGTGAAGGGATCAAAAACGTCACTGCAGGAGCTAACCCAATTGGCATCCGCCGTGGGATTGAGACTGCTGTTGCAACAGCAGTAGAAGCTTTAAAAAACAATGCGATCCCAGTATCGAGCAAGGAAGCGATTGCTCAAGTAGCTGCTGTGTCTTCTCGTTCTGAAAAAGTCGGTGAGTACATCTCTGAAGCCATGGAAAAAGTTGGCAAAGATGGGGTTATCACGATTGAAGAGTCACGTGGAATGGAGACAGAACTGGAAGTCGTTGAAGGCATGCAATTTGACCGTGGTTACCTCTCACAATACATGGTCACTGATAATGAAAAAATGGTGGCTGACCTTGAAAATCCATACATTTTGATCACTGACAAGAAGATTTCAAATATCCAAGAAATCTTGCCATTGTTGGAAAGCATTCTTCAAAGCAACCGTCCACTCTTGATCATCGCTGATGATGTCGATGGCGAAGCTCTTCCAACACTTGTCTTGAACAAGATCCGCGGTACCTTTAATGTCGTAGCTGTCAAGGCACCAGGATTTGGAGATCGCCGCAAAGCCATGCTAGAAGACATTGCCATCTTGACAGGTGGTACAGTCATTACAGATGACCTTGGTTTGGAATTGAAAGATGCAACCATTGAAGCACTTGGTCAAGCAGCTAAAGTGTCAGTCGATAAAGACAGTACTGTCATTGTCGAAGGTTCTGGTAACCCAGAAGCGATCGCTAACCGTGTGGCGGTTATCAAGTCACAAATCGAAACCACAACCTCTGAATTTGACCGTGAAAAATTACAAGAACGTTTGGCTAAATTGTCTGGTGGTGTTGCCGTAATCAAGGTCGGTGCTGCAACAGAAACAGAATTGAAAGAAATGAAACTCCGTATCGAAGATGCCCTTAATGCGACTCGCGCAGCCGTTGAAGAAGGGATCGTTGCCGGAGGTGGTACAGCTCTTGTCAATGTTATCTCTGCAGTCGCAGCCCTTGAATTGGAAGGGGATGAAGCAACCGGACGCAATATCGTTCTTCGTGCTTTGGAAGAACCCGTGCGCCAAATTGCTCACAATGCCGGTTATGAAGGATCTATTGTGATTGATCGCTTGAAAAATGCCGAAGTCGGAACAGGTTTCAATGCCGCAACAGGTGAATGGGTGAATATGATTGATGCAGGAATCATCGACCCTGTCAAAGTGAGCCGTTCAGCCCTTCAAAACGCCGCTTCCGTAGCGAGTCTGATCTTGACGACCGAAGCAGTCGTAGCCAACAAACCAGAACCAGCAGCCCCAGCAGGACCAGGAATGGATCCAAGCATGATGGGCGGGATGATGTAACCTGATACCAATGATTGGTGCTAAAGCACCGAATCATTGGACGGTAGCCGCTATGTTGCGGCCTACCTAATCATCTTACTAGCTCAAAGGGAGGAAAATATCGTTCCTCCCTTTTCACGTCGTAACCCCTTGGTTAATTTATCAGGTGCATTTATTGTTATGGCAAGCACCATGGTGCCTTGCCGAAGTGTCTTACTAGCTCAAAGGGAGGAAAGTATCGTTCCTCCCTTTTTCGCGTCGTAACCGCTACAAATGATTGAGGCTATGACTCTCATCATTTGACGCCAGCCGCTATTGTGCGGTCTGGCTAATCGTCTTACTAGCTCAAAGAGAGTGGGACAGAAATCGGTAATTCGTTAGAATTCGATTTCGTCGTCCCACCTCCGCACAGTTGAGTAGGGCTGTAAAAACTGATAAAATCAGCGTAGTAGAGCCCACTCAACCACTGTGTCTTGCTCGACAATCCAAAAATAATTGAGGGGCTAGGACTTTTGTCCCAGCCTCTTTTTATCGTGCTTTGGGATTTTCATTTGTTATGGAATAATATTTTTATTTTAAATTTTGTAACAGAAATGATAAATACTAGTTAAAGAGGACTTGCGTAGATGCTTGGGAATCAAGCGTTTGTTGTGTTTTCAGGCGGAGGAATATTTGCCAACAAATTGCAATACAAATTAACTGATTTTGTAATAATTCTAGTGTATACTATTAAGAGTAGATCACAGGTCTACATTGTTGCAAGGGGAGAACTTCCCACATACATGTCTATTGACAATAAAACTTGATCGTAATATCGCTGTTAGTAAAATGAGAGTTTGAACATAGTGTAGATTTTATCGACCTTTTTCATATTAAAAAATATTTTTCAAATTCCCCTTGCGCAAGCTCTTCCGGATTCCTCCGGGAGAGTTTTTTCTTGTTAAGGAGAAAAAGATAGAATGCCTTTTGAGTCTACTTTGAAAGAGTGGCTCAGCAGCTATTATTTATGGTAAAATAGAACATATTCGTCGAGGGGAAGGAGTGAAGACTTTGTTGAAGATTTTTGTGTTAGAAGATGAGTGGATCCAGCAATCACGAATCGAATCGGTCTTGCAGGAACTTATCGCTCAGAAGTCCTTGCAATGCAAAGCGCCAGAAGTGTTTGGGAAATCAAGCCAGTTGCTAGATGCTATCACAGAGAGAGGCGCTCATCACCTATTCTTTTTAGATATCGAGATTAAAGGTGAGGAGAAAAAAGGTCTGGAGATTGCAAAAGAGATTCGTAAGAAAGACCCCCATGCGACCATTGTCTTTGTCACCACTCACTCTGAATTCATGCCCATTACCTTTCAGTACAAAGTAGCCGCCTTGGATTTTATCGATAAAACGCTGGGTGAGGAAGAGTTCAAAGAGAGAATCAGCTCAGCCATCGACTATACCTTGGAGCAAGCTGGGACCACGATTGCGCAAGATGCCTTTACATTTGAGAGTGCGATGGCGCGTGTACAAGTTCCTTTTAATAAGATTTTGTATGTTGAAACGTCCCCAACCATTCACAAGGTCATTTTACACACCCAGGAAGAGCGCTTGGAATTTTACGCTAGTATTGCCGATATCGAAAAAGCAGATCCCCGCTTGTATCGGTGCCACCGCTCCTTTGTGGTGAATCCGCAAAATATTACGAAGATTGATAAAGAAGCCAAGAAAGCTTTTTTTGAAAATGGGGACAATTGCTTGATCTCACGGACCAAGTACAGAGGCTTACTGGAAGCTTTGAAAAAATAGAGGGAGAAAGAATTGCTGTTAAATATTCTAATATCTTACTTAAAGTTCTTCGTCAGCATGCTGATCTATCGTCATATTAGTAGACAAGAGTTCGCCTGGCGCTGGCTCTTTTTGTGCCCCTTCTTCTTTGCAGTCGTCTTTACCCTTGTGCCACCGGTAGGTTTTTTTGGCTATTTCTTAGTATTTATTGCCTATAGTTTCTATCGAAATCGTAACATACGACCCCTTTTGAATATTTTTTATGGGCTCTACCCAGTTGTCATGGAGAGTCTCATTGGGCGTCTCTTAGCCTTTTATGTCTTTCCAATGCTGGGGGTTATACTTGTTCATGAGGCGTCTGTCAGCTGGTACGATGCTCTACTTGAATTGCTAGTCTTTCCTGTCTATTTAGGAATCACCAAGCTGTTAAAACTAGATTTTACAGATCTAAAAGTAGGATTCCAACGTCAGTATTTTAATCGTTTCTTACTCCCAATGGATCTTTCTATGTTTGTGTATTTAGTCAGTGTTGTAGGTCTGGTGGCTTTTGAGAATGCTATTCCGTATGCAGATGCTTTACGGGGACAGTTAAATAGTATTTATTTGATCTTATTTTTCATGCTCCTCTTGTATTTTAATGCAGTGTCCAAAGAACGATTGAAACAAGAAATTCTAGAGCAGAAAGATAGGCAACTACAGGAGTTAGCCACCTATAGCCGACACGTCGAAATGCTCTATGGGGAGATTCGTGCCTTTCGTCATGATTACCTGAATATTTTAACCAGTCTCAAGTTAAGTATTGAGCATGAAGATCTCAATGCGATCAGGGAAGTCTATGAGAATGTTCTTCGAGAGAGTGGCCAACAATTTTACGATAGCAAGTTTGATATTGCCAAACTCAGTCATATCGAAAATCCAGCTGTAAAAAGTGTTCTGTCCGCAAAATTGTTGGAAGCGCAAAATAAAGGGATTGGGATCTCTGTCGAGATCGATGAACCTGTTCGTGATTTATTCATCGAGGTTTTAGATTTCATCACCTTCTTATCCATCCTTTGTGACAATGCTATTGAAGCGAGTCTCGAATCAGACGACCCACAGCTGACTCTTGCCATGCTCCAGGAGGAAAACTCCCTCATCTTAATCGTTGAAAATAGTACAAAAGCTGAAAAAATAGATCTGGTTAGAATTTTTGAAAAGGACTTCTCAAGTAAAGGAGATGGCCGCGGTCTTGGCTTGTACAAGATCCAACAATTACTGGAAAAATATCCCAAAACGACAGTGTCTACCAAGAGTTCAAACTACCGATTTACCCAGAGCCTGACCTTTTGGAAGGAATAATGGAAGAGAGAGTGGGACAGAAATCGGTCATTCGTTAGAATTCGATTTCGTCGTCCCACCTCCGCACAGTTGAGTAGGGCTGTAAAAGCTGATGAAATCAGCGTAGTAGAGCCCACTCAACCACTGCGTCTTGCTCGATAATCAAAAGACAATTGAGAGGCTAGGACTTTTGTCCCAGCCTCTTTTTTGACCGTTCACGACAATTTTTTGACCGATTCTGACAGAGAGCCTCCAAGGCTTTCCCATCGAAGTATAATGGACACAAGATCAATAAGAAAAGAGGGATCCTATGTTTCAGGTAGCATCTATTACAAAATCGTTTAAGGAGAAAGCTGTATTAAAGGGGGTGTCTTTTTCGATAGAAGAAGGAGACAAAATTGCCTTGCTGGGAAATAATGGGGCAGGTAAAAGCACCCTGTTTAACATTATCGCAGGGCAGCTCCAGGCTGATTCGGGGACGATAAAGACTTCGCTTGATTTTCAAAGAGAGATTGGGATGATGCCTCAGGGGGATCTGCTCATCGAGGATCTAACCGTTGCTGAATTCGTCGAATTAAAAAGCCGGATGAATCAGCAGAAGCAGGCTGATATCAATGGACTCTTAGAAATGGTCGAATTGAGAGAATCAAGAGAGCAGATGGTGGGAAGTCTTTCTGGTGGTCAAAAGAGACGCTTGTCCTTGTTGTTAACCATTTTGAATCATCCAAAGTTGATTTTTTTAGATGAGCCGACGACAGGCATGGACTTGGAAGCAGTGGATAATTTTTGGAAATTGCTGGAGCAGCAAGAGTTTACATCTGTTGTGGTGACCCATGATTTTAACCAAATTGATGCCTTTTTTACAAAAGTCTTGATTTTAAAAGATGGTCGAATTGCTGCCACAAAGGCTGTTGAGGACATTCACCAGGCTGGTCAAACCATTGAGCAGTATTTCCGAGAAGAGATGAATAAAGGAAGGGAACAAGCATGAGAAAGATTCAATTAAAACAAGTTTTACGAAATAAGCGCTTCGTATTATTCACCATTATTTTACCCATAGGCTGGTATATCTTCTTTTATCAGCTTCAAAAAGGGGTTTCGCCAAGTATTTTATTAGGTATTGCCGTATTTATCGGGGTCATTGGCAATAGCCTTGCAACTTTTAGTAAGCGAATCGCCTCAGATATCGGGTTTTATTCTTTTGAATCCCGCTTTACAAGCTATAGTGTCAAGAACTATTTATGGGATCAATCGATCGTACAACTGATTTTGAACAGCTTGATCTTTTTAGCAGTACTAGTAGTTGCTGTTCTAGGTTTTCACTTTCCAGTGACGACTAGCCTGTTGGTGCAATTTTTCCTCTTATCCTTGATGGGGATCTACTTTAGCGTGATTGGCTTTGTTCTTGGGGTCAGGGTAGATGCCAAGACGATTGATACCATTGGCTTTCCTGTCATTATTTTGGCCGCTATGACCATTATTCCCTTTGATACGCTTGGCGCAAGTGGAGGATTTATGGACTTAGTTAGCAAGCTACAGCGGGCTTTCCCAGGCTATTATTATACAAAGCTGATCCAAGATTTGACTGAGAAACAAACGATCGATGTCTCTCAATTAGGACTCTTTGTTTCCGTATTTGGATTGAATTTGCTATTTTTCTATCTGCTCGTACCCAAAGGGAAAATGGGGAACTAGGAGTAGTTAAAAAAGCCTTGAATTTTCAAGGCTTTTTCTTTTCTATAAAATGGTTCTTCTGTGATCTTCCTTCAAGTACTTGGAAAGATTTCGCCATTCTAAAGCTCTAATGGAGGACTTTTTTACTTGCTAATATAAAAAATCAATGCCGTAGTTTTCTTTTAGATAGGTCGCCAACTCGGCTTTTTCTTCCTCTCTAAATCGACAGAGGCTAAGGGCGAGACGCAATTTCAAGGTGCTTGTATTGATGATGATGTTTGATTTAGAAATATTTTCTAACTGGGTGACTTCTCTGAGGTTAAAATCTAAATAGCAAGCCTTGCTGTTGACATGATCAGGGTCGCTAACATCCACTTCGACATAAGATGCTCGCAACAATTCTTCTTTTGGAATGAAGATTTCTTTTGAGAAGAAAAGCCCAGGGTAGACATAAATACCTTCAAAGGTGAATTCAAAGGAGACTCTGTGGCTAGTTAGTCTTTTGATGCCTGCAATTGTTGCGTAGATAGCAGCGAAAAAGAGAATGGTTGAAATCACAGTGGGAAGATTTAGTTGAGAAAAGTCGATCAATCCATGAGCGGGAGAAAAGAAAAATTGAAAGGATACACCCGCCGCAAAGATTAGATAACCGACACCAACAAATTTTGAATAATAGATTTTCATTTTGGACTCCTTACATTTCAAATGCATGAAAACTTGGAATTTCAAGTACCCTTATCATAGCGGATTCGGTGAAGAGCTGTCAAATGTTTGGTAGGGTTCTTGTGATTAGATCATTTCAGGTTATGGTATACTAGATGGAAAGTGTGGCTAGGAGTGAAATGAAAAGCTGCTGTAGAAATCATAACCGGGTCAATGCTGGTAAGAAAGGAAGACAAATGGTAACACCCCTGATATTTATTATTTCTCTCGTCTTGCTTTTGCGTCGTTTTACAAGCAAACGTTCACGAAAGATCATTGGATTCTTATATGCTTCATTTGCAGTCTGGTTTGTTTATTCGATCCTTACTTATGGAAGCTACACCCTCCAGCCTGGTCAAAGTGTTCAATTGAGAGTTTATCCCAATACGGATCAGCTAGAATATAGGTCGGAACTCCAGTTTAAAAAATTTGATGATGCTAAGTTAAAATTGTCCGGTCGAAAAGGTTGGGGGATGAAAGATAGTCACATAGTCTATAATGTTGAAAAGCAAACAATAACGGAGCTCATTTTTTTAAAAGACAAAACAGAGCGTAAAGACTTACCAAATGATAAAAGTAAGAGTTTCTATTTAGAAAACGATGGAATAGTGATTCAAGGGGAAGTAGAGGAAGTATTTGGGGTGACGGAACGAAAGCCCTACAACATCACCATCACCAATGTAGACGATAAACCAGCCCACTTTGAAGCGCGAGTGGTGGACCGGTGAACTGTGAACTGGACCTCCATCTACTCCAGCCGCTTCAGTCCAAAGAATTGGGACGATGTGACCGTCAAGGATATTTGGAGAGAGGATTTTGGAAAGTGATGTCGGAGCTATTTGTCCGGCATCTTTTTATGAATAATCGTTATTGTTACTTTTGTGCGTGTGATATGATATAATAAAAGCACAGAAGTAACAACAATAGGAATGCTGAAATGATTCAAAAACAAATACAGGAAATGCTAGATCATCAGTCTATTATTAGAACATCTGATGTAGTTAAAAAAGGGATCCCAAAGCCTTACCTAAATCGAATGGTGGAAAATGGTCAACTCATAAAGGTTGCCAGAGGGATTTATATCACCGATTGGTCTCAGTATGATGAGTATGCCATTTTCCAACTCCAACATCAAAAAGTGATTTATTCTTATCTATCAGCATTGTATCTCCATGGGCTGATAGATGTTATCCCTAAATACAAAGAAGTGACGGTCTATACAGGTTATAATCCTCATCGATTTCCTAAGGAGGTAAAAAGGCATTTCATCCAGAAAGAATTGTATGAAGTCGGTGTGACAAAGCTACAAACGTCCTTCGGAAATGAAGTAAGGGTATATGATTTGGAGAGATCGATATGCGATCTCATTCGCGAGCGACAAAAGATAGATGTGGAAATATTTTCGACTTCTTTAAAGAGATATATTCAATCTTCAAAAAAAGATCTACGAAAACTCTACAAATATGCGCGAGAGTTTCATGTGCTCGAAAACGTCCAATCATTGATGGAGGTCTTATATGAATAAAGATAGATTGATTGCTCTGTGCCATAAAATTTCAAACGAAAAACAGGTAGATTTCAATGTTGTGCTAACTTATTATTTTCTAGAAACGATACTTGCAAAGATAGCATCTAGTACGTATAGTCATAACTTTGTATTCAAGGGAGGATTTCTTTTATCCAATATTATTGGTGTTGAAAGTCGAACAACTTCTGATATGGATTTTATTTTAGAACAATTTAAGATGGACAAATCTCTACTAGAAAGTACTTTAAAGGAAATCCTAACTGATGATTTGGTTCATTATGAAATTACTAAGATAAGTGAAATTAAAGATGAAGATCCTTATGGTGGTTATCGAATCCATATTTTATGTCGGCTTGATAATATACGTCAGACAATTCCTTTAGATATTGCGACTGGTGATCCTATTACTCCCAAATCCGTTTCCTATCGTTATCATAGTCTCTTTCAAGAGATTGACTATGAGATCGTGGCCTATAATTTGGAGACAATATTGGCTGAAAAATTAGAAACGATTTATCGAAGATCTTTCTTTAACACTCGAAGCAAGGATTTTTATGATGTGTATGTAATTTATAGTATGGAAAAAAGCCGATTGGATAGTAAAAAGCTTCGATCAGCTTGCGAGGCAACATTTTCCTATCGTCAGACAACGTTAGATGTAGTAGATTTTCAAAATATGATTGATGAGATGAAGGATGATATAACATTGGCGCGTCATTGGGAAAATTATCAGTCTCATTACCCTTATGCAACTTCTATTTCTTTCAGGGATGTTTTGGAAGTTGTTCAACAGCTATTGTTAGAATTATGATACCTAATATAGACTTTCATTAACAAACTACCTCCGAGGTGGTTTTGAGATTATAACGATGTGTTAGATAAAAGCGAGCTTTGTCATGAAGCTCGCTTATTTGTATTCATAAAAAAGTGAGCTAAGTACTCTTAAGACAAGCAAAAAAGCCTTGGTTTTCAAGGCTTTTTCCTGTTGATTTAGATGCCCCCTACATGAATTTGTATGAATTTTTCATATTGAAAATAATCAAAAATGTTGAAATATAAGTTATTTTTAGAAGATACTTGGAGCGTTTTTAAATATAATTATTTCAAAATGGGGCAAAAGTGGGGCAAAAACGAATGACTCACATTTGGTTAGAAAACCTATAATACCTATATATGTTGACCCTCGTATCCAGACGAACCATAACTCTATAAGCTTTGATTCAGGAGACCAGTGTACCTATGATAAATCATCAGTGCCTATTATTAGAGAATATAGAAAAGTCATGTAAATTAGCTACAAATTTACATGACTAACATAAAAAGCGAACAAACAGAAGTTTAAGTGCCAGAAAACTCCGTTTGGTCGCTTTTTTATTAATTTAAACCATTTATTTAAATAGCTTAATAGTAAAGATTTTCAAAAATCGAAATCTTTTTACCTCAGTCTCTTCAGTCTGTTAATTTTTTTTCGAAAATTTCTCTTTAATATTAGCTTTCAATTTATCAAATTTTTCACGACGAGCTTCTTTTTTATCCGCAATTAAGCGAGCTTTAGCTTGATGCTCTAAATCTTCTTGAATTTTGAGAGCTGACTCTATCTCTGCCGCAACAGTAGCGACATCCCATCTAGCAATGTCAACCTGATACTTTTCAAAAATAGCATTTAAAACAGATTCATCATTTTCTTGTACAAGTGCAATAATAGCTACTTCGCCATTAGTCAACTTTTTACTAACGGTTGTAATTAATGCCGAATTGATCAATTCTTTGTCTGAACCAACGGAGGCGCCAATTGCTCCACCAGTAGCAAAACCAAAGAGAACACCTAGTGGTCCACCTAAAATTCCGATTAAACTACCAATTAATCCGCCTTCGAAATAATCATCTCCTAGGGAATTCATCAAGTCAAAGCTATCTTTGACGTTAATAACACCATTTTCAGCTTTTACAATTGAAGCCTGAGCTAATTTTGTATTTTCAGTTTGAACAAACTGTTTTAATTCTGAAAAGGCCTGAAAGGCTTCACTTTCAATATGAAAAATTGAGACAACAACATTTTCCATGGGCTTACACTCCTTTATTACTTTATAGAGATAGAATAAAATCTCCTATATTGTATAATAGTACAAAATACTGCTATACAAGGCGAATTGTAGCATACAATAATCTTTTATGTAATATACAATATATTACATAAAAGATTAAAGTTTTATTACAAAACTTATATTCTATAAATTAGGCAATTTTAAAATTTTGATTAAAAAGAAAGATTTAGATAGAGCTGTTGGTAGACTTAGGAAATTTTAAGAACATGCATTAGTTAAATTAAATGGTTCTTTTCAATTAAGTTTTAACTTCTATCTGGTAAGTAAAAGGAAAAATAATACCCGTGGTGCTAGTTAAACTCAAAATACAAGAAAAGCCTAAAAGGACTATACTGTAAATGATAAAACAAAACAGGAGGATAGTCCAAATGAGCCACTTACATTAGTCCTGTGAAATACAGAACTAAATCCTTCACTTAAATTACTTGTCTAACTTTTTGGGGTAAGTACCAACAGTGCTTTTTTTTTGTTGAAATCGCAAAGAATCTAAGCTTTCTTTTTGCAGATAACATTCGCTCTTTTATTTTCAGTATGATTGAGTCGATGCCCCGTTCTCGACCGGTTATTATTGCAACTTATCGAATGCTAGAGCACTATGCCATCACTTTTTGGAAGAATACTTAGAGCAATTCTACGTAGAATGGAATGCGAAAAAGTGATAATTAAAGAGACGAAAAAGCTGAGAATATGATTTCCCAGCTTTTTTGAATGCGATAGAAATAGCAACTAGACTATTTACGAAAGGCCTCAATAATGTAGGTGAAGCCAGTAACTAAAAATGAAAAGGCAATGACATAAACGACAAAGACACCTGTAGCCACTGGATTGAACAGAATCACTAGACCTAGTAAAAATACAAGCAAGGCTACCCACGTGATATTGCTACCAATAATAGGGAAAATCAATCCTAGACGTTTGCCTTTAAAGAAAGCAATAATGGCTTCTACAATTAACCAAATTCCTACAATGGTCGGAATGACGACCGGCAGGGTCACAAAGCCATAAGCAACGAGGTAAAGAGCTAAGAGAAGACTAACAAACCCTTGGAAAAGATAAACAGGTGAGCGAAGCTCTTTTGGTGCAGAGAAATAGCCTAAAATAGCTGCTATAGAAGAAACCAGTAAATCAAATGCAATCCACCAGCTGTAAGCAACAAGATTAGCTACTGGGTTTGTAAATAGGAAAAGTCCTAAAAGGACAAAAACAACTCCTGCAAGGAATAGCAGTAAACGATTAGAAAATTTCATTTCAATCCCCCCTATATAGTATAGTCTGATAATAAAACTATTATATTTATTTTTATAGAAAATGTCAATAAAATAAATAAACAATTTGGAAGTTTCAGTCTGACTTACAAAAAGAAAAGGAGTTTCCACTCCTTTTCACAGATTGAAGACAAAGTCCTTATAAAAGTGTCTTCTAAAGATTTTAACTTCAATCTGAAGCGAGGTTATCCTCGCTTTTTCTATTTATCAAACAATTCCTTATTTTCAATCAAGAGTTCTAGTGGAGATTTTTCTCTTGCTACAATAAAACCAGGTTCATATTGAGTATGAAATGTTCTTTTCTGAGAAGTTGGATCAATATACAACTCATCTCCATCTTCTGTGTATAGTTGGTTGCCTTTTGTTAGATAAAGTAAATCCTCTAAGTGCTGTCCATAAGTATGTAGGAAATGTTCGATGTATTTGACAGCTTTTAAGATCTCACTTACTTTGTCAGAGTATTCATTCGATTCAAGAACACTCTTTTCTAACTCAATTTCTTTACTAGTTCCAAATAGTTGGGTTGGAGTTGCATTAAAATATTCTGCTATCTTATCCAAATTTGCAAAGGTAGGATAGCTTTTTTGTTTTTCGTAGTCAGAGATGGATTGTTTACCGATTCCTAAATCTTCCGCAAGTTGAGTTTGACTTACTCCTTTTTCTATGCGTAGGCGTGCCAAATTGGGTCCAAAATTTTGAATAATAAAGGTCATGGGAAACTCCTAATTTTATTTTTAACTTATTTTATCACCTATAAACTTACAAATCAAGTTTTTAGTTGACTATCCAAAATAATTTTTATAAAATATATTTATAACTTATAAACAAGTTATAAACTATACAAAATGGTTCGTAAGTTTAAGGACAGTGAGTGAGGAGGAAGTTGAGGGCGAGACTATGACTTATGACTATTCGAAGCCTTGGAGCTAGAAATTGTGTGGACAAGGTCAAGGGACGAGCCTGACGGGAAGTCAGGCGAAGTCCTGCAGACTGTCGTCCATACAATTTCTAGCCAAGCAAAAGCTGGCTATTCTAACAGCCAGCAAAAAGGTACACTTAGGACAACGTCCAAAGAACGACGGAACGAGCAAACGTTGATTTGACGGTGTTTCTGAGGCCTAAAAAATCTAAAAGAAGGGGGGACAATTTTGTTGGTTTCTATACAAGATTTAAGAAGCATTCAAGAACGATGTGATGTAGGAGAATTAGTACAGAGGTTAGATGTCAGTATCGATAGACTAACGGTTATCTGGGATACAGACACTGGTTCTCTAAGACGGATTTTCAAAAATCTGAAACAGGCAATAAGTACAAGAGTTGATTCATTTGAAATATATGATAATGTTCGAGATGATGTCTTTACTTTAGCTAAAGTTTTTAATGAGTATGATTCGATCAATATTATATTTTTTCAATTATCCATTTATGGAGGTGAACAATTGATTCGGATTGATTTCAATCCTAACACTTTAAAAGAATTTGATGGAATGAAAGTATGGAGGCAATTAATGTACTTTGCTAGATTGAATTCATTGACGGTACGTTTGTCTCGTTTTGATTTGGCATTTGACATTTTCAACAGGCCTGAGATCGTTAATTTGCAACATATTAAAGGTGGTGTTACCCATAAGGTCTTCTATGGTCGAGGGGGTGAATTAGAGACGAAATATTGGGGTTCTAGCGGTAGTAATGTACAAGTTAGGTTATATGATAAGAATAAAGAAATCATTGCTCACAAGCGCGATGAGAAGCTAGATTTGGCTGTAAATCCGTTTTGGTGGAGACTGGAATTCCAACTTAGAACCAAAGCGATTGGTGAGGAGATGGTCCGAGATGTTATGAATCGACTTGATAATTTCGGATTTTATAAGCTAGAACATATTCGAGTGGAGCAAAGAGCATTTACAATTATCTTTCTCAACAATCCTGAACTGTTATCATTGGCTTTTCCAAATTTAAAATCAGACAGCATCAAAAAGAAAAAAACAAGAGTCCGCAAACTATTGAGAGAAGAAACGAACCAATTTGCGGAAGAATTAAAAGAAGTATTAATACAGAATCTCCCTAAATTAAATACAGAATTACAACTACTTGTAGGTGAGTTTCTGAATTTAGAAAATAAATAAGGAGGATAACTATGGACAATAATTTAATTAGTAACAAAGAATTAATTGAAATGGGCTATCGCCCTCATACAGCGAATGATATCATTCATCAGGCGAGAGAATTACTTGTATCACGAGGCTATACGTTTTATAATCGCAAACGTTTGATGGTTGTTCCCAAAAGTGTTGTAAATGAGATTCTAGGAACAGAGGTGGCGTAATATGGCAAGTGTTCGTTACCGAAAGCGAGGAGATAGTAACTTATGGACCTATGAAATTCGTAACAAAGGAAAAACTGTTGCTCATAATAGCGGTTTTAAAACAAAAAAACTTGCAGAGTCAGAAGCTGAACCGATTCTGCAAGAACTTCGTTTAGGAAAAAGAATTTCTAGAGATATTTCTCTTGTAGATCTATATCAAGAATGGCTTGAACTAAAAATTCTACCGAGTAGTAGGTCGGAAGAGACAAAGAAAAAATATCTTCTCCGTAAAAACACAATTGAAAGATTATTTGGAAATAAAAAAGTCACTCAAATTCGTGCGAGTGAATACCAAAGAATAATGAATAAGTATGGGCAAACAGTTGGTAGAAATTTTCTTGGTAGATTGAATACTGGGATTCATCAGAGCATCCAAATGGCAATTGCTGACAAAGTTCTAATAGATGATTTTACACAACATGTCGAGTTGTTTTCATCCAAAGAACAACAGATGACAGAAGAGAAATATTTACATACAGAAAAGGACTATCTGGATTTACTTTTAGCAGTAAAGAGAAAATTCGATTACCAACGTTCAATTGTTCCTTATATCGTCTATTTTCTATTAAAAACAGGCATGAGGTTTGGAGAGTTAGTAGCGTTAACTTGGAATGAGGTTGATTTTGACAGAGGATTGTTAAAAACATACAGGAGGTATAATACTCTCTCTCATAAGTTTGTTCCACCAAAAAATAAAACGTCTATTCGGATGGTTCCGATAGACGAAGAATGTATTAAGATATTACAAGTCCTAAAAATTGAACAGGAGAAGGCTAATAAAGAGCTAGGAATCAAGAATAGGTATAAAATGATTTTTTAGCATTATGGATATATTCACTTGGTACCAGATATTGCAAGTGTCAATAAAGCTTTAAGTGTTCTTTTAAATGAATTAGATATTTATCCAATTATCACGACAAAAGGAGCACGTCATACCTATGGAAGCTACCTCTGGCATAAAGGATTTGACCTTGGCGTTATTGCAAAAATTCTAGGGCATAGAGATATTTCAATGTTAGTAGAAGTATATGGACACACTTTAGAAGAGAAAATTTTTGAGGAATTTAATCAAATCAGAGATGTCTGGAAAGATTGCTCATAAAAAAATGTGGGGCAAATGATGGGGCAAATCAGTTATAGACAAGCAAAAAAGCCTTATAAAACAAGGCTTTTTCCTGTTGATTTAGATGCCCCCTGCAGGGCTCGAACCTGCGACCCATAGATTAAGAGTCTACTGCTCTACCAACTGAGCTAAGGAGGCAAATATAAAAAGCTGTATTGGTGCCGAAACTTCACGATTTGTATTGAACCCGCGCAATTAAGCAGGTGGGCAACTCGCTCTGACTTAGCTGCTTCCGCGTGAAACGGCCTGCATACTGCCAGAAGTCTTTTGTTTCCCTAATAATACAAAAAATAGTCGGTCAACACTTAAGTGTGAAGTCGTACACCACAGCGTTTCTATATGTATATGATACCACATTTTGAAAATATTTCAAGGGAAAATCTCAATTTTTTGAAACCGATGTCACTTTTTCTTGAATTGCTCAATCTTCTCCTTGGTGGCTCCGAGAGCACGCTCGTACTTGCCATTTTCATTGGGAATAAAGTAGGACGCGTGTTTGAGCTTATCTGGCAGGTAGTCCTGCTTGACCCAGTTGCCAGGGTAGTTGTGGGGATATTTATAGTTTTGCGCATTTCCCAGCTCCTTGCTTCCGGCATAATGACCATCGCGGAGGTGGCGAGGAATAGGAAGGTTGCCAGAACTTCTAAGATCAGCTAGCGCCTTATCCATGGCAACGTAGGCTGAGTTAGATTTAGGCGAAAGGGCTAGATCGATGACGATGTTGGCGATGAGAATGCGGGCCTCAGGAAAGCCGATGCGCTCAGCTGCTTGAAGGGCTGTTACAGTATGGATCTGCGCATCTGGATTGGCTAGACCGATATCCTCATAAGCGATGACAGTCAAGCGACGAGCTAGGCTGGGTAGATCTCCGGCTTCGATCAAACGAGCAGCGTAGTGGAGACTGGCATCGACATCCGAACCGCGGATAGACTTTTGTAGGGCAGAGAGCACATCGTAGTGGCCGTCTCCATCTTTGTCCATGGTGATGTAGCTGCGCTGGAGGCTGTTTTCCATGATCTCTAGCGTAATATGGCGGATCCCTTCTGCATTTTCAGAAGTCGACAGGACCGCCAGATCGAGAGAATTAAAGGCAGAGCGAAGATCTCCATTGGTTGAGGTAGCGATGAAATCCAAAGCGTCCTCATCGAGCACGATTGGAAAATCAAAGCCACGCTCGGGATCATCCAGCGCCGTTTTCAGAGCTTGCTTGATCTCCTCCGTCGTCAATGGTTCCAGCTCAAAGATTTGTACGCGGCTACGAATAGCGGGTGTGACAGAGAAAAAGGGATTTTCAGTTGTTGCACCGATCATCATGACCAGACCGCTTTCGAGCAAAGGCAGGAGAAAATCTTGTTTGGTTTTATCAAGGCGATGGATTTCGTCCAAAAGAAGGACTAAGCCACCAGAAAATTTGGCCTCCTCTGCGATTTCTTGGAGGCGTTTTTTACTGTCAACTGTTGCATTAAAGGTCCGAAAGGCATACTTAGTGGTTCCTGCGATCGCAGAAGCAATACTGGTCTTTCCGATCCCCGGAGGTCCATAGAGAATCATAGAGGACAGACGATTGGCTTCGACCATGCGACGAATGATTTTGCCTTCTCCGACCAGGTGCTGTTGACCGATGACTTGATCGATCGTCCGTGGTCGCATACGGAGTGCGAGATTGTCGGGCATTTCCTTCTCCTTTCTAGCTTTGTCTCCTTTCAAAGAGGCGTTTTTTATGGTAAGATTGTAGTAACTATTGTATCATATTCCGCTCTAAGAGTGGGAATTTAGAAAGAGGACGCTATGTCTAAATACGGATTTTTGGATGTTTTAGAAGAGGAGATGGACAAGGTTTTTCCCTTTGATTTTGAGATCAATTGGGATAAGAAAAACCATGCGGTAGAAGTGGCTTTTCTCTTGGAAGCACAGAATACGGGAGGGGTTGCACTGGTTGATGAAGCTGGCGAAGAGTCTGATGAGGATATTTTCTTTGAAGAAGCCGTGCTCTTCTACAATCCAGCCAAGTCTCATGTGGAAGAAGATGCTTATTTAACAGCGATTCCTTATGAGCCTAAAAAAGGCTTGTCTCGTGAGTTTCTAGCCTATTTTGCGACTTTCCTTCGAGATACAGCTGAGCTGGCCTTGGATGAGCTCATGGATTTCTTAGCAGACGAAGAAGCAGAGAGCTTTGAGATCGTATGGAACCAAGAAGTTTTTGAAGAAGGCAAAGTTGGCCTGGAAGAAAGCACCTTTTATCCCTATCCAAGATATTAGGAGGGAAAGCTCATGCTTGAGGATTGCATAGAAGCACGGTTCGAATTTACGGGTTGTAAAATTGCCTTGATTTGTGATAGGCAAATTTTGACCATCTTGCGCGATGATAAAGAAACGATTCCTTACCCTAATATGTGGGACTTGCCAGGTGGGGGTCGGGAAGGAAATGAGACCCCTTTTGAGTGTGTGGCGCGTGAGGTTTATGAGGAATTGAACATCCAACTATCTAAAGAGGAGGTCATCTGGTCTTGGATCTTTCCTGGCATCTTGGATGAGAAGAAACAGTTTGTTTTTCTAGTTGGAAACCTATCACAAGAAGAGTTTGAACACATTGACTTTGGAGATGAGGGACAGGGCTACAAGTTAGTGAGCTTTGAAGAGTTTTTGGCCTCAGATCGGGTTGTTCCACAATTACAAGAACGCGTGAGAGATTATGTGGAGGAAAGTTTATGATAAGACTTGAGAGAGCAGGGGCGGAAGATTTAGAAACCATTATTGCCATTCAAAGAGCCAGTTTTAAGGCAGTTTATGAAAAATACAAAGATGAATATGATCCTTATCTGGAGGACCGTGAACGAATCAAATGGAAACTGGCAGAGCGTCCCAATAGCTATTACTACTTTGTAAAAAAAGATGAAGAAAACATCGGATTTTTACGAGTTCAGACCAATGAAGAGTTAACGGAAGCTTGGTTAGGGACCGCAGCGATTCTGCCTCCGTATCAGGGAAAAGGGTATGGATCTAAAGGTTTGAGCTTGCTGGAAAAAGAATTTCCAACCATCACACAATGGGATTTGTGTACGGTGTTACAAGATGCAGGCATGGTCGCCTTCTACGAGAAGAATGGCTACCATCAAACCCATATCGAGCCTGAAAAAGAAGGCATGGATATGGTCTACATGAAAAAATTGATAGAGAAATAGAAAGGACGGTTCGGTTAAATTTCTAAACTGAACCCACCCTAAACACTATGCCAAAAAGATAAACTTCTCATAGACACAAGTGTCTTCAGAGAGTTTCCTATTTTGGCTTTGTGTTTTACGGGCTTGGTATCTTAATGATGGAAACATGGCAAGAGTTAAAAGTTACAGTCAAGCGTGAGGGAGAGGAGCTGGTCTCCAACCTCTTGATTGAATTAGGCGCCCAAGGGGTAGCGATTGAAGACAGCATGGACTATGTGGGGAATGTCGACCGTTTCGGTGAGATTTTTCCTGAGGTCGAGCAGCAAGAAGAAATCGTGGTGACGGCCTACTACCCGGAGACGGTCGATGTAGCTGCGGTTGAAGCGGACTTGCAGGCTCGCTTAGCAGAATTGACAGACTTTATGGATCTGGGTGAGGTCAAGATGGGGACGACTGCTCTGGCTGAGGAAGATTGGGCCGACAACTGGAAGAAATACTATGAACCAGCTCGCATTACCCATGATTTGACCATCGTGCCGTCATGGACAGACTATGAGGCGACGGCTGGAGAAAAGATTATCAAGCTAGATCCTGGTATGGCCTTCGGAACTGGAACGCATCCTACGACTAAGATGAGCCTCTTTGCCTTGGAGCAGGTTCTTCGTGGTGGGGAAACGGTGTTAGATGTGGGGACAGGTTCCGGTGTCCTTTCTATTGCTAGCTCACTTCTGGGTGCTAAGGAAATCTTTGCCTATGATCTGGATGATGTAGCGGTTCGAGTTGCTCAGGAGAATATTGAACTCAACCCTGGCATGGAAAATATCCATGTAGCCCCAGGTGATTTGCTCAAAGGTGTGGAGATTGAAGCAGATGTTATCGTGGCCAATATCTTGGCGGATATCCTCATTCATCTGACGGATGATGCTTATCGCTTGGTCAAGGACGAAGGTTACCTGATCATGAGTGGCATTATCAGGGACAAGTGGGACATGGTCCGTGAGTCAGCAGAAGCAGCTGGATTTTTCCTTGAAACCCATATGATCCAAGGGGAATGGAACGCCTGCGTCTTCAAGAAGACCAAGGATGTCTCCGGTGTGATTGGAGGCTAGCATGCAGCAGTATTTTGTAAAAGGCTTGGCTAGCTCACCAGTCACCATCGAGGACAAGGAAACCAGCAAGCATATGTTTCAGGTTATGCGCCTAAAAGAAGAGGACGAAGTTACTCTAGTCTTTGATGACGGGATCAAGCGCTTGGCGCGCGTGGTCAATGTAGAAGCCCGTCAGTTGGAGCTAATCGAAGAATTAGCTGATAATGTGGAACTGCCAGTCCAAGTGACCATCGCATCAGGCTTTCCCAAGGGAGACAAGCTCGAGTTCATCACTCAGAAAGTAACCGAACTCGGTGCTAGCCAGATCTGGGCCTTCCCTGCAGACTGGTCCGTTGCCAAGTGGGACGGCAAGAAATTGGGTAAAAAGGTCGAGAAACTAGAAAAAATCGCCCTTGGAGCAGCCGAGCAAAGCAAGCGGAATTTGGTCCCAAGTATTACCCTTTTTGAGAAAAAGGCAGACTTTCTGGCTCAGTTAGAACAGTTTGATCGGATCGTGGTGGCTTATGAAGAGTCGGCTAAAGAAGGAGAGGCAGCAGCTTTACTTCAGTCTCTGACCGGATTGCAAGCTGGAAGCAAATTGCTCTTTATCTTTGGACCAGAAGGTGGTTTATCTCCTGCAGAAATTGAAAGTTTTACAGCTAAAGGAGCAGTCCTTGCAGGACTTGGGCCTCGCATCCTACGAGCAGAAACAGCACCACTCTATGCTCTCAGCGCCGTGAGTGTTGTTACAGAATTAATGAACTAACGAAGTGAAGAAATCGCTTCGTTAGTTTTTTTACAAGAATGATGAAAGCAAGGTGGATCCCAGAATGATCTTCGAGAAGTATCCGTATATTAAAGTAGCTTCATTGGTTCCCATCTGCTGCTAAAAGTGTTAAAATAGTATCCAAGAAACTGGAGAAAATACATGCCGAAAGAAGAGAATTTAACAGGGGACCAAGTCATTGCCCTTACAAAAAAATATTTATCACCTGAAGATGTTGCTTTTGTGCAAAAGGCTTTGGTCTACGCGGTTGATTGCCATAATGGGCAATTCCGTCAGTCTGGCGAGCCTTATATCATCCACCCAATTCAAGTAGCAGGAATCCTTGCCAAGCTGAAACTGGATGCTGTGACGGTCGCCTGTGGCTTTTTGCATGATGTCGTGGAAGATACGGATGCGACTTTAGATGATTTAGAGCGCGAATTTGGTCATGATGTGCGCGTGATTGTCGATGGGGTGACCAAGCTCGGGAAGGTCAAGTACAAGTCCCATGAAGAGCAGTTGGCGGAAAACCATCGCAAGATGCTCATGGCCATGTCTCAAGATATCCGTGTCATTTTGGTCAAATTGGCAGACCGCTTGCATAATATGCGTACCCTCAAGCATTTGCGCAAGGATAAACAAGAGCGCATTTCGCGTGAGACCATGGAGATCTATGCACCGCTAGCCCACCGTCTCGGGATTTCCAGCGTCAAGTGGGAGCTTGAGGATTTGTCCTTCCGTTATCTGAATGAAGTCGAATTCTACAAGATTTCGCATATGATGAAGGAAAAACGTCGCGAGCGAGAAGAGTTGGTCGAAGAGGTTGTCCACAAGATTGAGACCTATGCTGGGGAACGCCATCTGCATGGGAAAATTTATGGTCGACCAAAGCATATCTATTCGATCTATCGCAAGATGCAGGATAAGAAGAAACGCTTTGATGAAATCTATGACTTGATTGCCATCCGCTGTATTTTGGATACTCCAAGTGATGTTTATGCTATGCTAGGCTACATCCATGAGCTCTGGAAGCCAATGCCGGGGCGTTTTAAGGACTATATTGCCAACCGGAAGGCCAATGGCTATCAGTCTATCCATACGACTGTATATGGCCCTAAAGGACCGATTGAATTCCAGATCCGAACCAAGGAAATGCACGAAGTTGCTGAGTATGGGGTTGCGGCTCACTGGGCCTATAAAAAAGGCATCAAGGGTCAAGTCAACAGCAAGGAATCTGCTATTGGGATGAACTGGATCAAGGAGATGATGGAACTCCAAGACCAGTCAGGCGATGCCAAAGAATTTGTTGAAAATGTAAAAGAAGACATCTTGGCAGAAGAGATTTACGTCTTCACACCAGATGGAACCGTACGCTCGCTTCCGAAAGATTCCGGACCGATCGATTTTGCCTATGAAATCCACACCAAGGTTGGGGAAAAAGCGATTGGTGCCAAGGTCAATGGCCGGATGGTGCCTCTTAATACCAAACTTCGGACGGGAGATCAGGTGGAGATTATCACCAATGCCAACTCCTTTGGTCCAAGCCGTGACTGGCTGACCCTTGTTAAAACTAGCAAGGCGCGCAACAAGATTCGTCAGTTCTTTAAAAATCAAGACAAGGAATTATCTATTAACCGTGGTCGGGACCTCTTGATGGCCCAATTCCACGAGCATGACTTGGTAGCCAATAAGTTCATGGACAAAAAGCACATGGACAAAGTGCTACAAAAATCAAGTTACAAGACAGAAGAAGCCTTGTTTGCGGCGATTGGTTTTGGAGAGATCGGAGCTATTACCATCTTTAACCGCTTGACGGAGGATGAACGCCGGGAAGAAGAACGGGCTAAGGCACGCGCAGAAGCAGAAGAGCTAGTCAAAGGTGGCGAGGTCAAGGTTGAAAATAAAAAAGACACCTTGAAGGTCCGTCACGAAGGTGGCGTGGTTATCCAAGGCGCTTCTGGGCTCTTGATTCGGATTGCTAAGTGCTGTAATCCAGTTCCAGGTGATGAAATCGTCGGCTACATCACCAAAGGACGCGGTGTTGCGATTCACCGTCAGGACTGTATGAACCTACGTGCCCAAGACAACTACGAGCAACGCTTGATCGATGTAGAATGGGAAGATAACAATACGACCAAGGACTACATTGCTCACATCGATATTTACGGACTCAACCGTGCCGGACTTCTGAACGATGTACTACAAGTCCTCTCCAATACAGCTAAGATGGTCTCAACCGTCAATGCCCAACCAACCAAAGACATGAAATTTGCCAATATCCACATTTCCTTTGGGATTCCAAACCTGTCTATGTTGACAACAGTTGTGGATAAGATTAAGAGTGTGCCGGAGGTGTACTCTGTTAAGCGTACCAACGGCTAATCGGCTGCTCAGTTATCTTTTATTGCTTCGTTAGCTCGCCTCGCCGTACTTAAGTACTGTCTTTGTCTCGCTGCCTCGCACTAAAAGCAACTGAACAGCCTTTACTTTTCAGATAGTATGCCTGCGTCTCACTGCCTTGTCTGATGTCGATTTTCTTTGAAGAAGCTAGGATGTGCTCAGAACTCTTTTATTGCTTCGTTAGCTCGCCTTGCCGTACTTCAGTACTGTCTTCGTCTCGCTGCCTCGCACTAAAAGCAACTGAACAGCCTTTGATTTTTAGATAATATACCTGCGTCTCACTGCCTTGTTTGATGTCGATTTTCTTTGAAGAAGCTAGGATATGTTCAGAACTCTTTTATTGCTTGGTTAGCTCGTCGTCTGTGGTTGACGTTCTTTCAAGGTTAGCAGTGAATGCTCGATAGATTTATAAAATAGGATAATAAAATGAAATTAGTGATTCAACGGGTCAAGAGTGCCTCGGTTTCCATTGATGGTCAAGTCTACAATGCGATCCAGCAAGGCTTGCTGCTCCTAGTAGGTGTCGGTCCAGATGACGATCAGAAAGATTTAGATTATGCGGTTCGAAAGGTATCGCAGATGCGTATTTTCTCAGATGAGGAAGATAAGATGAATCTTTCGGTCAAAGATATTCAAGGAGAAATCTTGTCGATCTCTCAATTTACCCTCTTTGCGGAGACAAAAAAAGGCAACCGTCCTGCTTTTATAGGGGCTGCCAAGCCAGAGATGGCCAGTCAGTTATATGATGCCTTTAATGATCAATTAGAAAAAGAAGTCCCTGTCAAACGAGGGATCTTTGGAGCCGATATGGCGATTGAATTGATCAATGATGGTCCGGTGACGATTTTACTAGATACAAAAAATCCATAAGTAAGAAAACATGCAGTCGGGTTAGACTGCATGTTTTTCAATATAGAGTTGTTGGGCGATCACTTGGTTGATAGAAATTTCTTGTTCATGGATAACTAAGTGATAGAGTCCTGTGTAGTCATCGTACCGTTGAAACGCGATGGTATCACCAATTTGGAGATGGATCTGGTCTAAGAATTTTAGCAATTCATAGGTGTCATAGACTCTTTGCAGAATATACAGACCAGGCTCAGTCGTTTCACTAAGACGGTCTTGGTAGGCTTCGACAAGCCTTTCACCTTTCTTTGGAATTGTCCCACCATGAGGGCAGGTCTTAGGATTTCCAAGCATGTGATCCAGCCGGTCGATGAAATGTTCAGAAACGGTATGCTCGAGAACTTCTGCCTCTTCATGGACTTCTTCAGTTGTGTAGCCAAGATTTTTCAGCAGAAATACTTCGATCAAGCGGTGCTTGCGGTAGAGATCAGAGACCAACTGCGATCCTAGATCCGTTAGTAGATACCCATGGGTCTTATCCTTCACCAAGAGACCCTCTGAGATCATGCGCTTAATCATCTCGGTCACAGCGGGTGGAGAGACCTGCATGCGACTCGCGATTTCCTTGTTGCTAATTTTTTCTACTTCTGTGCCAATTTCATAAATGCACTTGAGGTAATCTTCTTTGTTTGGTGTCATGCTTTCCTCTTTTCTTCGCTCACTTCTAGTATATCAAAAATCTCCTCAAAAACGCTAGTGGAGTAATGAGAATTGTCTCAAGCTCCAAAAGATGGTAGTATAGAAGCATAGAAAGGACGGCACTATGAACAGACGGGAATTAGTGAGATTAGGCTGGAGAGAGAGTAGTTTAGCCTATCTAGAGAAGCACTTGCAGGGATTGAAAGATCCACAAGCCTACCAAGAACAATACCAGTCTGTCTTTTTCTTTGCCAGTCCTCTGTTTCAAAATATGTGGTTTCAAGAGATCAAAGATCTAACGGAAACGGCTGCCCAAGACTTGCTGAGGGGAGTCATGAAAATTCTTCTTATGCCAAGTGACCTGTCCGGAACTTGTGAAGAAACAGCCTTTCTTCTGAGTAGGATGGCTCCAGATTGTCCGCCAGGTTCCGACTTTTGGAAGGCTTTTTCACACGTCGTGCAAATCGCCTTTGAAAAGGATCCCTTAGCAGATCAGTCGGGAGATCAGCTCTTGAAACGCCAGGTTCACCAGTTACGCTACCTACTTTCAAGTTACCAAGCCCAGTGGATTCGGACGCATGAGGCCAGAGCTGGACAGACTGACGAGGAGGCCTTACAAGCTTACCTACAGGAGGCTAGAGCGGTCACGGTGGATGCTTATGCGGCTGCTCGCCTTCACAATAAGGTCTCCCTAGGGCCAGATGGTCACCTTCATTATCCATCAGGGACCTCCCAACAAGTCAATTTCAAGGTCTTGTTAAATTTCCATACGGAGTATATTCTCGATCAAGCCGGGCGTTTTCTCAATGAAGTCGATCCAGTAGAAGTTTCTGAAAATGGCATTGTCAATGGGGCTAGTTTTAACTACGGGCTGGCTAGGGGACGGACCCATAAGGACTTAGATATTGACCCCGTCAAAGCTTGGGATCCAGCCTTTCGCAAGCATGTCCTCTATCAGCAAGATGTTCGCTATCTAGCCCCTAAAAATGATCGCAGTGTCGAAGGCTACTGGAGTCGAAAAGGAGTCTTTGCACAAGGAGGCAAGAGCTACAAGCAACAAGTGGCACAGCGCGTGCGGAGTTTCCTCAGAGGCATCCCTCGCTTACGCTGGCGCGTCCTCCTACAGAATGGGCTTCATCGGATTTTATAGCAATGGAAAAGAGGTCGCAGACCTCTTTTTTCATTTATCCAAGCGCATTGACGGCTTCGATTGCAGCGTCGTAATTTGGTTCGCTGTTGATATTTTCTAGGTATTCAACGTAAGTAACCTTGTTATCCGCATCTAAGACCAAGACAGCACGCGCAAGTAGGTGCCATTCATTGATCAAGAGGCCGTATGCTTTCCCGAAGGAATGGTCGTAGTAGTCTGAGAGCATGATGGCATTGTCGAGCCCTTCAGCAGCGCACCATTTACCTTGAGCAAAAGGAAGGTCGACAGAGACCGTCAAGACGACAGTGTCTTCCATATCCGATAAGGTTTGATTGAAGTGACGTGTTTGAGTGGAACAGATACCAGTGTCAATAGATGGGATGATGCTGAGGACTTTTTTCTTGCCAGCGAAATCAGCTAAAGATTTCTTCTCAAGAGCTGGAGTGATCAATGAAAAATCATGGGCCATTTCCCCTACTTGAAGTTGAGATCCGGTAAAGGTCACAGGGTTTCCTAAAAATGTTGCCATAAAAAGACTCCTTTTTTGTTTTTATTGTACCGCAATACCGGTGGAGGGACCACTGATTTGTTTAGAAATCTGAATGGTCTACTGACTCAATCCTTCTGCGATCTTGTCTAAGTTCCACTTCATCATGCTGTAGTAGCTATCGCCCTTTTCTCCTCCTTTGGCAATCGAGTCAGTGAAGATCTTTGCATAGATCGGGATATTGGTATCTTTAGACACAGTTTTCATAGGACGTTCATCGACGCTAGATTCAACAAAGAGGGCAGGCACCTTGGTTTGCCGGAGCTTTTCTACCAGCGTTTTGATTTGGTCAGGTGTGCCTTCTTCTTCCGTATTGATTTCCCAGATATAGGCGGATGGGACGCCGTAGGCTTTGGAGAAGTATTTGAAGCAGCCTTCGCTGGTTACAATCATCTTCTTCTCTTCTGGGATATTGTTGAATTTTTGTTTGGCTTCTTGGTCGAGCTTGCTGAGTTTTTCAGTATAGGCAGCTAGATTTTTTTCGTAGAAGTCCTTGTTTTTGGGATCTTTTGCGATCAATTGTTTGGCAATGTTTTTAGCGTAGAGGATCCCGTTTTCGAGATTGAGCCAAGCGTGAGGGTCTTCTTTTCCAGCTTGGTTTTGGCCTTCCAAGTAGATGACGTCGACTCCGTCGCTAGCTGCGAAATAGTCTTTGTTTTCAACTTTATTGGCATTTTTGACCAATTTAGTAAACCAAGCATTGCCACCGGTTTCGAGGTTGATCCCGTTGTAGAAGATGAGGTCTGCTTGCGAAGTCTTTTTGACATCTTCTGGAAGCGGTTCGTACTCGTGAGGATCTTTGCCGACAGGAACGATACTGTGCAGCTCGATCTTATCCCCAGCTATATTTTTGGTGATATCTGCAAGGATGGAGTTGGTGGTGACCACTTTCAATTTATCAGAAGCTCCAGAAGAAGAGCCTTTGCTACAGGCCAACAGACCAAATAAGAGCGCCACAAAGAGGGCGAGGATAGAAGTGAATTTTTTCATGGTTTTCTCCTTTAATGAGATGAAAGAGCGTGCTTATTCTTTCTCTGCTTAGGAGCGATAAAGAAGCTGATGAGAAAGAAGACAGCAGAAGTGAGGACAATACAAGACCCGACGGCGATGTTTAAGCTATAGCCAATAAAGAGTCCCAGGATGGATGCAAGAGCACCTAATCCGGATGAAAGGAGCATCATGGACCAGAGACTATTGGTATAGAGATAGGCCGTCGCAGCGGGTGTAATGAGCATGGCGACGATGAGAATGGTTCCGACACTCTGCATAGCAGTGACAGAAACCAAGGTCAAGAGCACCATAAGGAGGTAGTGATAGACCTTGACCCGGACGCCCATGGATTGAGCCAGAACAGGATCAAAAGATGTGAGCAGTAAGGGTCGAAAGAGTAGGACAATCACCAGCAAGACCGCAGCACCAACACCGATGGTTATCCACATATCCCGGTCTTGGACGGCCAAGATATTCCCAAAGAGGATGTGGAAAAGGTCGGTGGAACTTTTAGCGACTCCAATCAGGATGACTCCTAAGGCGAGGAAAGAAGAAAAGGTAATCCCAATTGCAGTGTCGCTCTTGATGATGGAGTTGCTCTTGATATAGGTGATAAGGACGGACGCCAGGAGGCCAAAGACAATAGCGCCAATAAAGAAATTGATGCCCAGGATAAAGGAGAGAGCCACACCAGGAAGAACTGCGTGTGAGATAGCGTCTCCCATGAGAGACATGCCTCTTAAAATAATGAAGCATCCAACGGCTCCAGCGACAATCCCGATGGCGATGGCTGTGATCAGGGCATTCTGTAAGAAGTGGAATTGCTGTAATCCATCGATAAATTCTGTAATCATCCGACGCCACCTCCTATAAAGAGTTCATGCCCATAGGCTGCATGCAGATTTTCTTTGGTAAAGGTTTCCTCTGTTTTCCCAAATGCAATCAGTTTACGATGAAGGAGGAGGACCTGGTCGAAATAAGCTGGGACCTTGCTGAGGTCGTGATGGACGATCAGAATGGTCTTGCCTTCTTGTTTCAAGGTCTGGAGGGTCTGCATGATGATGTCTTCGCTGACAGAGTCAATCCCTGCGAAGGGCTCATCCAAAAAAATGACATCCGCTTCTTGGACCAAGCAGCGGGCGATCAGCACCCGTTGGAATTGCCCTCCTGAAAGCTGGCCGATCTGGCGATCCGCTAGATCAAGAAGATTGACAAGTTTCAAGGCATTTTCCACTTTTTGGAGATCTTCTTTGCTTTTTCTCTTGAAGATAGAAAGGTGGGGATAAAGACCCAGTGAGATGCACTCTCTCACCGTGATGGGAAAGTGGAAATCAATAGCGGATTTCTGTTCGACGTAGGCCACCCGTTGAAGAACTTGGCTGAGATCTTTTTGATCGAGCTGGACCTTTCCCGCATGAGGGAGAAGTCCTAGCATGGCCTTGATTAGGGTTGATTTTCCAGCCCCATTGGGGCCAAGAATGCCTAGGATGGTTGGACCCTGGATGGTGAGGGAAAGATCCTCCAAGGCCAGTGTTTGCTGGTAAGCAACACTGAGATGTTCAATTTGAATCATGATTTTGCTCCTTTACCATTAATATACATGAATAAAAAAATTAAGTCAAGTTAATTTTTGAAATAATTATACACGAATAAAAAGTTAAGTCAAGTTAATTTTTAAAATAATTCAACTTAAATCTCTTGAAATCATTGAAAAAAGTTCCTATTTTTGATAAGGTTATTACAAAAGAATGAAAGCGAGAAGATCATGGTACGTTTACAAGATGATTTTTATGATTACGTCAATGGGGAATGGGCTGAGACAGCTGTGATTCCTGATGACAAACCGTCAACTGGTGGTTTTATGGACTTGATCCAAGATATCGAAAACTTGATGTTGGATATCACTGGAAAATGGCAACGGGGAGAAGAGCTGCCTGAAGACAGCATTCTGCAAAACTTCGTCAAATACCACAAAATGGTGGCAGATTTTGATGCGCGAGAAGCAGCCGGTGTCGCTCCAGCTATGCCTTTGATCAATGAAATTAAGGCTCTGTCTTCTTTTGAAGACTATACCAGCAAGTTGGGTACCTATGAACTAGCTGGCAAACCAAATCTCATGCCATTTAGCGTGTCACCAGACTATATGAATGCTCAAATGAATGTCTTGTGGGGAGAAGCGCCGGCTCATATCTTGCCAGATACGACCTACTATGAAGAAGGCAACGAAAAAGGACCAGAATTGCTGGCTATCTGGCGCCAAATGATGGAAAAACTCTTACCTAAATTTGAATTCTCAGAGGCAGAAATCAAAGATATCCTGGATAAGGTCATTGCGTCGGATGCAGAATTGGCCAAATATATCTTGTCAAATGAAGAAAGATCCGAGTACAACAAACTCTACCATCCTTATGAGTGGGCAGATTTCAAGGCCTTGGTTCCAGAATTGCCACTCGATACTTTCTTTACAGAAGTGATCGGACAAACTCCGGATAAAATCATCGTTCCAGAAGAGCGTTTCTGGAAGGAATTCGCACCAACATTCTATTCAGCAGCCAACTGGGAAACTATTCATGCAAGATTGAAACTCGGTGCAGCCGTAGATTGGACTTTATTCTTGACCGAAGAAATCCGTGTCTTGGCTGGTGAATATAGTCGTACGATTGCAGGTGTTCCAGAACCTCGTCCAAAAGAAAAGGCGGCCTTGTCATTAGCAGAAGTACCATATAGCCAAGCGCTTGGACTCTGGTATGCGGGAGAAAAATTTTCACCAGAAGCAAAAGCAGATGTAGAGCATAAAGTAGCGACCATGATTGACGTCTACAAGGAGCGCTTAGAAAAAGCAGACTGGCTCGCTCCTGAAACTCGTGAAAAAGCCATTGTCAAACTCAATGTCATCACACCACATATCGGCTACCCTGAAAAATTACCAGAAACATACGCCAAAAAGATCATCGACGAAAGCAAGACCTTGGTTGAAAATGCTCAAGCCCTTTACGAAATTTCCATTGCCCATACTTGGAGCAAGTGGAACCAACCAGTCGATCGGAGCGAATGGCACATGCCAGCTAATATGGTCAATGCCTACTATGATCCGCAACAAAACCAAATCGTCTTCCCAGCAGCGATTTTGCAAGCACCTTTCTATGACCTTCATCAATCGTCATCAGCTAACTACGGTGGAATCGGTGCAGTCATTGCCCATGAAATCTCCCACGCCTTTGATACCAATGGCGCTTCCTTTGACGAGCACGGTAGCTTGAAAGACTGGTGGAAGCCAGAAGATTACGAAGCCTTTACCGCTCGCACGCAAAAGGTCATCGATCAGTTTGAAGGGCAAGACTCTTACGGTGCCAAGATTAACGGGAAATTGACCGTTTCTGAAAACGTAGCAGACCTAGGTGGTATCGCTGCAGCCCTTGAAGCAGCGAAGAAAGAAGCAGACTTCTCAGCAGAAGAATTCTTCACTAATTTTGCTCGTATCTGGCGCATGAAAGCTCGGACAGAGTACATGCAACTCCTCGCAAGTGTCGATGTCCACGCACCAGGAAAACTCCGCACCAATGTCCAATTACCAAACTTTGACGAATTCTTTGAAACCTTTGATGTCAAAGAAGGCGACGGCATGTGGCGCGCACCAGAAGATCGTGTGATCATTTGGTAAATCAAGATACTAAGCCCGTAAAAAAAGCGAGAAGAAAATAGGAGATTGACCATGTGGGCCATGCCCACCAGGCAATCTCTCTTTTTCTCGACGCTTTTAGGGCGAGTTCAATTTCGTGATACTCGTTTCGTTGATCAAAGGAAGTAGTCTCGACTTCAGTTAAGCCATTGATTGATTTTCTCAATACTTGTAAAAAAATAAAAATCCCCAAAGTCAAGTTTCAACCTACTGAAACTAGCTTTGGGGATTTTTGATAATAAGATTCATCAAATAAAAACGAAGCGCTTCCAATAACTGCGTGAACAGATAAATTTAATTGAGTGGTGCCTTGTATAATTCTTTGAATTTCATAGAAATAAATGCTACTATAGGTGTGAACTAAATAAATTTTAAAGGAGCAGACTATGAGAAATTTTGCAAGTCCGTCACGTTACATTCAAGGTGAGAATGCCTTATTTGAAAATGCACAATCTATTTCAGAATTAGGGAATCACCCTGTTTTGCTATGTGATTCAGTGGTCTATGATATCGTAGGGAAGCGTTTTGAAGAATACCTTGGTCAAAATGGGCTCACGGTTTTGCCAGTCTTCTTCAATGGAGAAGCTTCTGACAACGAAATCAATCGTGTGGTTAGTCTGGCAGAAGAAAATGGCTGTGATTTGGTCATTGGACTTGGTGGAGGAAAGACCATCGATAGTGCAAAAGCTATTGCTGATCTTCTAAAATCACCAGTTGTGATTGCTCCGACCATCGCCTCTACAGATGCTCCCGTTTCCGCCTTGTCGGTTATCTATACGGATGAGGGTGCCTTTGAGCGCTATATCTTCTATTCTAAGAACCCAGAATTGGTCTTGGTGGATAGCAAAGTGATCTCTCAAGCACCAAAACGTTTGCTCGCCTCTGGTATCGCAGATGGATTAGCGACTTGGGTAGAAGCGCGTGCGGTGATGCAAGCGAATGGAAAAACCATGTTGGGTCAACGACAAACCTTAGCGGGTGTCGCCATTGCACAACGTTGTGAAGAAACCTTATTTGCAGACGGTCTTCAAGCCATGGCTGCTTGTGAAGCCAAAGTTGTAACACCTGCTCTTGAAAACATTATTGAAGCTAATACCCTTCTCAGTGGTATTGGATTTGAAAGTGGGGGATTAGCTGCTGCCCATGCCATCCATAATGGCTTTACAGCCCTTACTGGGGACATCCACCATTTAACTCACGGTGAAAAAGTAGCCTACGGAACGCTCGTTCAATTGTTCTTGGAAAACCGTCCGAAGGAAGAATTGAATAAATACATTCGTTTCTATCAACAAATCGGTATGCCAACAACTCTGAAAGAAATGCATCTTGAAACTGCAAGTTATGAAGATCTTCTCAAAGTTGGTCAACAAGCCACCATCGAAGGAGAAACCATCCATCAAATGCCATTTGAGGTGAAGGCTTCTGATATTGCCCAAGCCATCGTAGCAGTAGATGCCTATGTTCAAGGTTTAGACTAAATCAATATCTGTCATTCACAGATAATGTAGACAAACTGATTTTTTACATCAAACAAACTAATGGATGCCTAAAAAATTAAAATTAGATACTTTTTAAGGCTCATTAAAAAATACTTAGGAACTTTCCGCCGTGAGAAAAGTGCCTGAAAACAATTGTTTCAGGCACTCGGGAGTTTTGAGACCTTAGGCTCAAAACTAAGTCATGGAACTTCTTCGAAGTTCGCTGACGTCCGTACTCACCTAAGGAAAGTTTCTAAGATGGCTTTGTCGACAAACCAAGAACTCCCATACCTTATGGTAATGGGAGTTCTTTTCCTATTTTCTTCTTTTTGGATCGGTTTGTTTAAAGATCAGGTATAAAATTCCGGCAGGCAAGAAGCAGAAGAGCCACATGGCATCTAGTCCCTTGCTTTTACTGCTAGAGTTTGTTGCTTTAGAATCGCTCACGGCCATTCCCGCTTTAATACTTGGAGATACCTGTTGCAAGCCGTTCTGGACGACTAGGCGGTTATTTTCTAGTTTTAGCGCTGGCTTCGTCCCCTTCTTAACGGTCGCATAGAAGTCTTGCTTCAAGTGAATGGTCTTCCCGTCGATGGTATGATCGCCTGCAGAGAGGATTTTTTTATACTGGTAGTCTGCGAACATTTTCTCAGCCAAGGTATTCCCGATTTGATTGCGGTAGCTTTCGGCGATCTCGACATCGTAGTTCCCAACCCCCAAAATCACTTCGATAATCCGTTGTTTACCCCGCTTGGTAGTCGCGGTGTAGTTGTAGTCAGCAGTCGGGCTGGATCCGGTCTTGAGTCCATCTGTTCCTTTGAGGGCGAACTTTCCACCTTCGAGGGAAGTGTTGTAATTATCGTAGCTTTGCTCGTAAGGGGTTCCTTCCATGATGGTGGTGTGAGCTTGCTTGGTGTATTCCAGCATTTCTGGCAGGTCGTTTACAATGTGATAAGCCAGAATAGACATGTCTCGCGCTGTAATTTCGTTATTGGCATTGACATCGTAGCGCTGAGGATTGTAGTAGCCCTGAAGGACCGAAATCATTGCCCCATTTGGATTGTGCCATTTGGTATGGCTCATCCCCATTTCTTGTGCGTACTGATTCATTAAGTCCAAAAACTTATCGGGATCATTGTCCGTAACAGCGTTTGCGAGCATAATCACAGCTGCGCTAGAAGATGGGACAAAGAGCATCTTGATCAATTCAGATACCTTATAGTCCACACCAGCTACAATAGGTGAGTTACTTAACAAATTGTTTTCTGAAATAGCTTGATCAGCCTCTGTTGCTGTGACCACGGTATCGTATTTGATCTTACCTTCTTTGAGAGCCCGAAAGACCACATAGGCACTCATGAGCTTGGCCATGCTGCCTGAGTCCCGGACCGTGTCGATATTGTCTCCGTATAGGATGGCTCCAGTATTGGCATCGATGACGATGTCGGCCTTAGGCTTGTAAAAATCATCCAATACCAGTCCAGCATCGGCTGCGATTTTCATGACATCTTCTTGCTGATAGATATCGTCCGCAAAAGCAGTAGAGATAGGACCTAATGTCAAGACTCCTACAAGGAGGGACAAGAGGCTGTGTTTTAGTTGTTTGTGTAAATGTCTCCCGTTATTCATAAATTCCATTATATCATACAGGTTAGGGATTAAAACGGAAAAAATTCTAGAAAAAGAAAAAAGAGAACAATTTCGCAGTAAAAGCGTTTACATTTTCCTGGAAAGTGCTATAATTTAAATTGAATATAACATTTTTACAATGAGGTGAATTATATGAACAAAGGAAAGGTACTCTTAGCTACCAGCGCTCTGCTTTTATCAGCTGGTGTCCTAGTAGCTTGCTCAGGTGGAAAATCTGGAAGTTCCGGTGGACAGACGTTTAGCTATGTTTATACCCAGGATCCGGATACGCTCGACTATTCGATTTCCAATAAAAAATCGACTTCCGAGTTTACAGGAAATGCGGTAGATGGATTATTGGAAGTAGACAAGTATGGGAACTTAATCCCTTCGCTTGCTAAAGACTGGACTGTTTCCAAAGACGGCTTGACCTATACTTATAAACTCCGCAAAGGGGTCAAATGGATGACTTCTGAAGGGGAAGAATATGGAGGAGAGGTTAAGGCCCAAGACTTTGTGACAGGTCTCAAGCACGCGGCGGATAAGAAATCTTCGGCCCTCTATCTCGTCCAAAAATCTGTCAAAGGCTTGGATGATTATGTCTCAGGAAAAACCAAAGACTTCTCAACGGTTGGTATCAAAGCCATTGATGATTATACCGTTCAATATACCTTGAGCCAGCCTGAAAGCTTCTGGAATTCTAAGACCACGATGGGGATCCTGATGCCGGTCAACGAAGAATTCTTGAAATCCAAGGGAGATGATTACGGTCAAGGAACCTCTCCGTCTAGTATCCTCTACTGCGGACCTTATTTGATCAAATCCATTACTTCGAAATCTTCTGCGATATTAGAAAAAAATCCAACCTACTGGGATGCGGAAAATGTCAAGATCAGTAAAGTCAAACTGACCTATTATGATGGTCAAGACTCCGAGTCTCTGATCCGTGGATTTGATAACGGTGACTATACAGTTGCCCGTGTTTTCCCAAATGGTTCCAACTATAAGAGTGTAGAGAAGAAGCATAAGGACGACATCGTCTATACTGACCAAGGTTCCTCAACCTATAACCTTTCCTTCAACATTGACCGTCAGGCCTATGAAATCACAAAGAAGACCACGGATGCTCAAAAGGCCTCTACCAAGAAAGCAATCTTGAACAAGGACTTCCGTCAAGCTATTATGTTTGCCTTCAACCGCAAGGCTTATGTAGCGCAAACTAACGGGGAAGCGGGTGCCAATAAGGTGATCCGTAATACCTTTACGCCACCAAACTTTGTCCAAATCGATGGCAAACAATTTGGTGATGCAGTAGAAAAAGACTTAGAAGCTTATGGGGATGAATGGAAAGGGGTCTCTGTCGCAGATGGAAAAGACACCCTCTACAATCCAAGCAAGGCCAAAGAAGAGTTTGCCAAAGCTAAGGCAGAATTGCAGTCTCAAGGAGTTGAATTCCCAATTCATTTAGACCTTCCAACTTCTTCGACTTATACGGAAGGAATCAAACAAGCCCAATCCTTCAAACAGTCGATTGAATCTACATTGGGAGCAGAAAATATTGTCATCGATCTGAATATGGTTTCTGAGGATGATCTTCAACGAGTGACTTACTTTGCTGAAAATGCTTCCCAACAAGACTGGGATCTAAACAATAACTTGGGCTGGGGACCAGACTATACGGACCCATCTTCTTACATCGACATCACCAGTGGTAAATCTGGTGAAAATGCCAATTCTTACTTTGGATTCGATGCTGGTACGGATAATGCGGCGGCAAAAGCAGCTGGCTTTGATGAGTACAATCAATTAATTGAAGACGCTCAAAAAGAAAACACAGATGTCAACAAGCGTTATGAAAAATATGCTGCGGCTCAAGCTTGGTTGACCGATAGTGCCCTCTTGATTCCGATTCATTCGGATGGAGCTTCTCCAGTCGTTCGTAAGACTGTACCATACTCTGCAGCCTTTGCTTGGACCGGCCACAAGGGTCAAACCTTTAACTATAAGTATTTAGAAGTTCAAGACAAGGTCGTAGCGGCGAAAGACTACGACAAAGCGCGTGAACAATGGAAGAAAGAAAAAGAAGAATCCAATAAAAAAGCGCAAAAAGAACTTGAAAAGCATGTGAAATAGACTTTTCTTAGCGAAAACAGGATGGACAGGTCCCGTATGGGACCTGTCTTTTTCTTTATCTGAACCTTTAAAAATCGCCTAAAAATGGTATAATAGGAGCATCACGAAAATTGGAGAGACGCTATGAGTTTTTACGATCATAAAGAAATCGAGCCTAAGTGGCAAAAATACTGGGCTGACCATCATACTTTTAAGACAGGAACAGATGCTTCAAAACCTAAGTTTTATGCATTGGACATGTTCCCTTACCCATCTGGAGCGGGTCTACACGTAGGACACCCAGAAGGCTACACAGCAACAGATATCCTTAGCCGTTTCAAACGTGCGCAAGGCTACAACGTCCTTCACCCAATGGGCTGGGATGCTTTTGGTTTGCCTGCAGAGCAATATGCGATGGATACAGGGAATGACCCAGCAGAATTCACAGCGGAAAACATTGCCAACTTCAAACGCCAAATTAATGCCCTTGGATTCTCTTACGACTGGGACCGTGAAGTCAATACGACAGACCCAAACTACTATAAATGGACACAATGGATCTTCACTAAGCTTTACGAAAAAGGTTTGGCCTATGAAGCTGAAGTGCCAGTAAACTGGGTGGAAGAGTTGGGAACAGCCATCGCCAACGAAGAAGTCCTTCCTGATGGAACGTCTGAGCGTGGAGGCTATCCAGTTGTCCGCAAACCAATGCGCCAATGGATGCTCAAAATCACTGCCTATGCGGAACGTTTGCTGACTGACTTGGATGACCTTGACTGGCCAGAGTCTATCAAGGACATGCAACGCAACTGGATTGGAAAATCAACTGGTGCCAATGTCACCTTCAAAGTGAAAGGGACTGACAAGGAATTCACCGTCTTTACGACACGCCCTGACACCCTTTTTGGGGCGACTTTCACTGTTTTGGCTCCTGAGCATGACTTGGTAGATGCTATCACAAGTCCTGAACAAGCTGAGGCTGTAGCTGATTACAAACACCAAGCTAGCCTTAAATCAGACTTGGCTCGTACAGACCTTGCCAAGGAAAAAACAGGGGTTTGGACGGGTGCTTATGCCATCAACCCTGTCAATGGGAAAGAAATCCCAATCTGGATTGCTGACTATGTTCTTGCTAGCTACGGAACAGGTGCTGTTATGGCTGTACCTGCCCACGACCAACGTGACTGGGAATTTGCCAAACAGTTTGGTCTTCCAATCGTAGAAGTGCTGGAAGGTGGAAACGTTGAAGAGGCTGCTTACACAGAAGATGGCCTTCACGTCAACTCAGACTTCTTGAACGGTCTTAACAAAGAAGAAGCGATTGCCAAAATTGTGACTTGGTTGGAAGAAAAAGGCTGTGGTCAAGAGAAGGTGACTTACCGTCTCCGCGACTGGCTCTTTAGTCGTCAACGTTACTGGGGTGAACCAATCCCAATCATCCATTGGGAAGATGGAACTTCAACAGCTGTTCCAGAAAGTGAACTCCCACTTGTCTTACCAGTAACTAAGGACATCCGCCCTTCAGGTACTGGTGAAAGCCCACTAGCTAACTTGACAGACTGGCTGGAAGTGACTCGTGAAGATGGCGTCAAAGGTCGTCGTGAGACCAATACCATGCCACAATGGGCAGGTTCAAGCTGGTACTACCTCCGCTATATCGATCCACATAACACAGAAAAATTGGCTGATGAGGACCTCCTCAAACAATGGTTGCCAGTGGATATCTATGTGGGTGGTGCAGAACATGCCGTACTTCACTTGCTTTACGCTCGTTTCTGGCACAAATTCCTCTATGACCTTGGTGTTGTACCGACTAAAGAGCCATTCCAAAAACTCTTTAACCAAGGAATGATCTTGGGAACTAGCTACCGTGACCACCGTGGTGCTCTTGTGGCGACTGACAAGGTTGAAAAACGTGATGGTTCATTCTTCCACATGGAAACAGGGGAAGAATTGGAGCAAGCACCGGCTAAGATGTCTAAATCCCTCAAGAACGTGGTGAACCCAGACGATGTGGTGGAACAATACGGTGCTGATACCCTTCGTGTCTATGAAATGTTCATGGGACCACTTGATGCTTCAATCGCTTGGTCTGAAGAAGGTCTAGAAGGAAGCCGTAAATTCCTCGACCGTGTTTACCGTTTGATCACAAGTAAAGAAATCGTTGCGGAAAACAATGGCGCTCTTGACAAGGTTTATAACGAAACGGTTAAATCTGTTACTGAGCAAGTCGAGTCTATGAAATTCAACACAGCCATTGCCCAACTCATGGTCTTTGTCAATGCAGCTAACAAGGAAGACAAACTCTATGTAGACTACGCCAAAGGCTTTATCCAATTGATTGCCCCATTTGCGCCTCACTTGGCAGAAGAACTCTGGCAAACAGTCGCAGCAACAGGTGAGTCTATCTCTTATGTGGCTTGGCCAACATGGGACGAAAGCAAATTGGTTGAAGACGAAATTGAAATCGTCGTTCAAATCAAAGGAAAAGTCCGTGCTAAACTCATGGTCGCGAAAGATCTTTCACGCGAAGAATTGCAAGAAGTCGCTCTAGCTGACGAAAAAGTCAAAGCAGAAATCGATGGCAAGGACATCGTGAAAGTGATTAGTGTCCCTAATAAACTTGTTAATATCGTTGTTAAATAACGAGTTTATTAGCCCTATCTGCCACCTTCAATAGTCCACTGGACTATTGAAGCCAACTAAATTGGTTAATATTGTTGTAAAATAAAAATGAATCCTTCAGAGTTCAGCTCTGGAGGATTTTTTCGTTTGGTTGATTAAGGATCAAAAAAGCTTCGGTAGGAAGAACCCTACCGAGGCTTTTTAACATGTTGAAAACGATTGTTGAATATCTGGATGATTTTCCCAATCAGCTCGATTGTAGCTTCCTGTAATGGTGTGCTCTTCAGAAAAGAGCAGAACCCGTTCCACAATCGGAGCGATTTGCTCGAAATGGTGGGAGGAAATAACAATCGTTTTTCCTGCTGTTTTGAGTTCTTGGAACAAGGCGACAATCAGCTTCTGGTATTTGGGGGAGAGACCGTTAAAGGGCTCGTCAAATAGCAAGAGACTAGGATTCATGGTGAGGACACTGGCAATGGCGACTAGCTTCTTTTCCCCTCCGGAAAGATGGTAGGGAATACGATCTCTCAGGTGCTCAATCTCTAGAAGACCGAGCGTATCCTTAACGCGTTGTTCGACTTCGGTCTCGGCTAAGCCTAATTGGCGTGGCCCAAAAGCAAGCTCATCATAGACGCTTGTATTGAACAATTGGGTATCGCTGTTTTGAAAAATGAGTCCAACCTGCTGGAAGAGTTGCCCAGCACGATGGGGATCTTTCAAGAAGTCTTGGTCAATGGTCCAGTCCTTGAAGTGGTACTGACCAGAAGAGAGGGGCAGGAGTCCAACCAGAATTTTAAAGAGGGTCGATTTTCCAGCTCCGTTTGGGCCCATCAAGCCCACGGTTTCCCCTTTTTGAATCTGGAGTTGAATATCGTGGACACCAGTTTCTTCGGTATAGTGGTAATTTCCATCCTGAATGGTAATCATAGGGCTTCCTTTCTAGCCAAGTAAGGTCGTGAAGGTCGTGAGAACCGCCAATTCCAATAGGAAAAAGACGTCTTCCTTCTTCCAGTGGAAGGCTTCTTTGCGCTTTGTATCCATACCGTAGCCTCTCAGCAACATGGCCTCGTAGACCTCTTTGGTATGGTTCTTCGTTGATAGATACAGGAGACCCAGAAGAGAGCCAAAGAGATGGAGGTTCACTTTTTGACCAACGGTCCGGAGTTGGACGCACTCAATTTGTTGGTGAAGGTGTTTTCCCAAAATATAACTATATTTCAGCGTAATATCAATGGTCTGGACAAAGGTCTTGGGGACATGTAGCTGCCTTAGGGCCTCGACCAGTTGCACACTTGTCGTTGTGGCTAAAAAGAGAGAAATATTGAGGACAATCATCCCTGCACGTAGCAAAAAGAGTCCTCCATTTTGAAATCCTTGAAATAAGATGCTAGGCAATATCACAATTGTGGAAATCAACAGCACCTTGAACAGGACCTTAAAGAGGTGGAGTAGGACCTCTCCAGGAAGCATGGCAATGTGCATTAACAAAAGGATGCCGATCAACCACAGTTGGATGGGATGGTGGGCAGTCGTAATGAGAATGGCTAAAATTAAAAAGGAAACGAGCCGCATCCAAGACGAAGTTTTGGCCTTGAATGCGGGCGTCGTTTGTTTCATTTTGCCAAGAAAGTGGCGCAATGTTTGAAGATTCATTTGTAAATAGTGATGGCTTTTTGAAGCTTCTAGAGTCGCTTGCTCTTGATGAAGCCAGTCAGGGAGTTTACGCATGAGAAGTTTTTTCTCCGTTCATTGATCGAATGATTTTACTGATGATATAGAAGATAAGGACGGCTGTCACGGCTGAGAGAATATAGCCGATCGCAATTTTAGTTCCAGGAATGGTGTAATCACTAAACAAGGCATCAAATGAGAATCCATTTTTGATCCCTGTTGGAACTTTGCCATGAAGCAGGCTACCCAATTCTTCAGCAGACCATTCACCAAAGGCTGTCCCATCTGCGAGAAGTCCAAGTGGGCTGAGGACGATCAAAGCAAGGAGCACCCAGCGAATTTTTTTAACGAATGAAGTTGTATTGACTGAACTTGGTGTGTACAACTCTGTAGGAGCGACTTGTTTGACAAAACGGTAAATCACAAAGGTGAAGAAGGCTTCGACCCAACCTGCTACAAGGAGGTGAGCTCCCAACATGGCAGGTACGGTAATACTCAATCCATAAGGGTTATAGAGCGGCTGACCAGCTTCTGAAGCGATGAGTGGTTGCAAGCCCAATTCAACACCAGCTAAGAAGGCTGCAGCATTGATCGAAAGATAAGAGCCGACAATGACGCCAAGCGTTTCCTGATGGTGCTTGCGGAACAAGCTATAAATAGCATAACCAACGAAAGGCATCACAATGGCCATGTTGAAAATATTGGCCCCAAGAGCGAGAATACCTCCATCCCCAAATAAGAAGGCCTGTAGCAGTAAGGCGACTGTCAGCGCCAGAGAGGCTGCATAGGGACCTATGAGAATGGCAAGAAGGGTTCCTCCGACAGCGTGAGCGGTCGTTCCGCCAGGGACAGGAACATTAAACATCATTAATAAGAAGGACAAAGAAGCAGCGATCCCAAGCATCGGAGCCAGCTCTTTATTTTCTTTTAATTGCACCTTGACTTTTTTGACAGATAAGACAATAACAGGTGCAGCAGCAACCGCTAAAACCGCACAACTTGCAGGACTAAGGTAATTATCTGGTATATGCATAACAAATTCTCCGTTAGTATGAATTATTTTCGTTAACAGATTACCACATTATAAAATCAGGTGTCGTTACAAAACGAGTCCAACATTTGTTACACATGCTAGAAAGAGGGCTATCTTGCTAAAAGAAATTAGTAGAAAGAAGAAGAAAAAACTAGTTTGAAGGGCTAGAAAGGCTTTTTTAAGGTGAATTTGGATAAAATTATTGGTTCCATATCGAAATAGTTGACAGATGTAACAAGCAGTGGTACAATGATTTTGATATTTCGATATAGAAATAAAAAGGAGACAAAATGGACAAGATGTTAGGGGGCTACCAAGCTTTACAGATACGCTTATTAGACGGGCGACTTTTTCAAAAACTCTTGAGCAAGGAACCAGATGCCCAATACCGAAGTGAACAGGGGAAAATTTTAACGATTTTGTGGAAGCAAGACTTGGGGTGCGCTACTGCGACCGATATCGCTCTTGCGACGGGCCTAGCCAATAATACATTGACCAGCATGGTTAAGAAACTGGAAGAACAAGGCTTGGTTACGATTCAACCTTGTACGCAGGATAAAAGGAAAAAATATATTTCTTTGACAGATCTCGGTTGGGCGCAAAAAGAAATTGGAGACCGCGTTAGTAAAGAGTTGGGTGAGATTTTCTACCAAGGCTTTTCGGATCAAGAGATCCGAGAATTTGAAGCCTATCAAGAGCGTATTATTGACAATTTAAAAGCTAAAGAAAATGACATCTAGGGAAAGGAAGAAACAGTTATGATTGGAATAACAGGTGTAACAGGGAAATTAGGCTCTTATGTGGCTGATCTTGTCGATAAAAAAGGAATTGCTTCTATCCATCTGGCAAGAAGCCCAGAGCGTGCAAAAGTCTACGCGTCTGCGGAAATCCGTAAAATAGTGTATACCAATACTCCAAAAGTGGTTGAGGCCTTGAAGGGGGTCGATGTCTTATTGATGGTCTCTGCTCGGGAAAATCCAGAGCGTGTTGAGGAACACAAGAGTCTTTTAGATGCCGCAAAGCTTGCTGGGGTGCAGCATATTGTTTGTACCTCCTTTTATGGGGCAGATGAGAAGGCAACTTTTACATTGTCTCGAGATCATGCCCAGACGGAAGCCTATATCAAGGAGTTGGGGTTCACCTACACTTTTTTGAGAGATAATTTTTACTTGGACTTCTTGATTGATATGGCGCTTGAAAATGGAGAGATTCGTGGTCCAGCAGGAAGTGGGAAGGTTTCAGCAGTTGCCCGTAAGGACACATCTAGTGTTGCAGCAGAGATTCTTTTACATGCTAAGAAATGGGAAAATCAAACCTTGAATTTGACAGGGCCAGAGGATCTTTCCATGGAAGAAATCGTAGCGCTTCTCTCAAAAGAGAGCGGTAAAACCATCGCGTATGTAGATGAATCAGTAGAAGAAGCCTATGAGTCACGGAAAAAATGGCCAGCACAAACTTGGGAGTATGATGCCTGGGTCAGTACCTATACAGCGATTAAAGCTGGAGAACAAGCTGGGGTTTCAACAGATGTCGAAAAAGTCCTAGGGTATCCAGCAAGTAGCTTATTGGATATTCTTAGAGACAGAAAACTTATTGAGGAAAAATATGATTGAATACAAACATGTAGCCTTGCGCTACACGGAAAAGGACATTTTGAAAGATGTCAATCTCCGCATTGAAAATGGAGAATTTATGGTTCTTGTGGGACCTTCAGGATCTGGAAAGACCACCATGATCAAGATGGTGAACCGTCTCTTGGAGCCGACGGATGGCAATATCTATATGGATGGGAAACGCATCAAAGAATATGACGAACGGGAGTTACGTCTCAGTACCGGCTATGTCCTTCAAGCCATTGCCCTATTTCCAAACTTGACCGTTGCTGAAAATATTGCTCTCATTCCTGAGATGAAGGGCTGGACTAAAGAACAAATTGCTTCTAAAACAGAAGAACTCTTGGCCAAGGTGGGGCTACCTGCTGCAGATTATGCTCATCGTTTACCAAGCGAGTTATCTGGTGGCGAGCAACAGCGGATTGGTATTGTGCGGGCTATCATTGGGGAACCAAAGATTCTATTGATGGACGAGCCTTTTTCAGCCTTGGATGCCATCTCCCGTAAGCAGTTGCAGGCTTTGACTAAAAAATTGCACAAAGAGTTTGGTATGACCACCATCTTCGTTACCCATGATACGGATGAGGCCTTAAAATTAGGGGATCAAATTGCAGTGTTGCAGGATGGAGAAATCCGCCAGGTGGCAGACCCTGAAACAATTTTACAAGCGCCTGCGACAGACTTTGTCGCAGATTTGTTTGGAGGTGCTCACCATGTCTAAACTACTTACAACTTTTCAAGATCGTTTTGGGGAATGGTTAACAGCCCTTGGGCAACACTTGCAATTGTCTCTTTTGACCTTATTGGTTGCTATTTTTCTGACCATCCCACTTGCGGTTTATCTAAATAGTCACAAAAAAGTGGCGAATTGGGTGCTACAAGTTGCGGGTATCTTCCAGACCATTCCCTCAATGGCTTTGTTGGGGCTCTTTATTCCTTTCATGGGGATTGGAACCTTACCGGCCCTTACAGCTCTAGTCATTTATGCTATTTTCCCGATTTTGGAAAATACAATCACAGCCTTGAACGGCATTGATCCTAGTCTTGAGGAGGCAGGGATTGCTTTTGGAATGACCAAGTGGGAGCGACTCAAGAAGTTTGAAATTCCACTGGCCATGCCTGTTATTGTATCAGGGGTTCGTACAGCAACCGTTATGATCATTGGGACAGCGACTTTAGCCGCTCTTGTTGGAGCTGGTGGATTGGGCTCCTTTATCCTTTTGGGGATTGATCGTCGAAATGCTAGTCTCATTTTAATCGGCGCAATCTCATCAGCCATTTTGGCCATTCTATTTAATGTTATTCTCAAATGGTTGGAAAAGGCAAAGTTGCGTACGATTGTTGCGGCCTTTGCGGTGATGCTCCTTGGTTTGGGAGCGAGTTACGCTCCAAGCATGATTCCTCAGAAAGAAAAAGAAAATCTAGTCGTAGCTGGGAAATTGGGGCCTGAGCCTGAAATTCTCATGAATATGTACAAACTTCTCATTGAGGAAAATAGTGACATGACAGTGACGGTTAAGCCTAACTTTGGGAAGACAGATTTCCTTTATCAAGCGCTTAAAAAGGGTGATATCGATATCTATCCAGAATTTACAGGGACCATTACAAGTTCTCTTTTGCAACCAGCTCCTAAAGTCAGCAACGACTCCAAAGAAGTTTTCGAGGTTGCGCGTGATGGTATAAGGAAACAAGACAATCTCGTCTTGCTCAAACCCATGGCTTATCAAAACACCTATGCGATTGCTGTTCCGAAAAAGATTGCAAAAGAGTATAATCTGAAGACGATTTCTGATCTCAAGAAAGTTCAGGACAAGCTTAAAGCTGGTTTCACGTTGGAATTTAACGACCGTGAGGACGGAAACAAAGGGCTTCAATCAGTTTATGGACTAAATTTTAATGTAGCTACCATGGAGCCGGCCCTTCGCTATGAGGCAATCCAACAAGGCAATATCCAAATAACAGATGCCTATTCAACAGACCCAGAAATTGCTCAATATGATCTAGTTGTTCTAGAGGATGACCAACACCTCTTCCCACCTTACCAAGGAGCACCCCTCATGAAAGAAGCTCTTCTTAAGAAACATCCAGAATTGGAAGGTATTCTTAATAAGTTATCTGGTAAAATCACAGAGAGCCAAATGAGTCAAATGAACTACCAAGTGGGAGTAGAAGGAAAACCTGCTGCCAAAGTAGCGCGTGACTTTTTGGTCAAACAGGGATTATTGAAGAAATGATGCAGCAAGAGGAAATACAAGAGACTCTTTTGCGACTCTGTGAGCACTATGGAGAACAAAATTGGTGGCAATCGGAGAACAAACTGGAAGATCTGGTATCGACTATTTTGATCCAACGGACAACAGAGAAGAATGCTAAGTTGGCTTTAGCTGGTTTGATGGATGTCATGACAGTAGAGGGGATCCTGGCTTTACCGCTAGAAGAGTTACAGGAACGTATTCGGCCTGCCGGATTTTTTAAGCAAAAATCTCAAACGATTAGGGGACTTCTGATATGGTTAAGAGAAGTTGGTGGTTTTGAGGTTCTGTCCAAGATTGGAACAGAAGATTTACGGAAGCAACTGTTGGAGTTAAAAGGGATTGGACCAGAGACTGCAGATGCACTTTTACTTTATCTTTTTGATCGTCCAGTTTTTATTTCGGATGAATATGCGAGAAGACTTTTTCGACGCTTAGGATTTGGAAACTATGATACCTATAATGACATGCATGCTGTTTATGGTAACGTCTTGGAAGGGCTCGCTCTCAAACAATGCCAGGAGATCCATGCTGTCATTGATGAACATGGGAAAGCTTTTCGCAAAAGTAAAGGCCAGTTAGACGAAAGTTGGTTACGATAAAAAAGAGCCCGGGACAGTCGTTCCCTGACTCCACAAAAGCAACGGATTTGCCGTTGCTTTTTGCATGGTTTCGATAGCCTTAGTAAAATAGAATTGGTCAATAAGTCATTTAGAAAATCGATCTCATGCATATGAAAAAGTGATGAATACAGTAGAGAATAGTCACTTCTACACTCTCTATCATCACTTTGGCTGCCCTTTTTAACCCCTAAAATGCTTTCAGCAAGCTTTTGGGTTAGAAGAGGAGACCTTCCTTCAAAAACTCTCCATTGAGTCTGGCTTAAAATTATGTTACAATAAGCTTTGAAAATGAATGAAAGTATATGGAAAAAGTATGAAAAAACAACCAGTGATTGGAATTACAGGAAATGAAAGACCCTTCCCAGATGATCCAGACGCGAACATGAGTTATGCGGCGACTGGTTTTGTCGAAGCGGTCAAAGAGGCAGGAGGGATTCCCTTGATCTTGCCAATTGGAGATGCAGCCTTGGCTAAAGACTATATATCGATGATTGATAAGCTCATCATCACCGGTGGACAAAATGTCTTGCCCAAGTTTTACGGAGAAGAAATCACCATCGACAGTGATGATTACCTCTTGAAACGCGATCTCTTCGAGTTGGCCTTGATTGAAGAAGCGCGTGCGGCTAAAAAAGCGATCTTTACCGTCTGCCGTGGGACCCAGCTCTATAATGTCGCTTTAGGGGGAACTCTGCATCAAGACATTGAACACCACTGGCAGGACAATCCAGGTCAGTACACCAGCCAAGAGTTGGTGACCAAGGATCAGACGACCCTGCAAGAGATCTATGGTAAGACCAGTCGCATCAATTCTTTCCATCATCAAAGTATTAAAGACTTGGCAGATGGCCTAGAAGTGATCGCGTGGGATCCTAAAGATGACATCATAGAAGCTGTTCAATCCACAGATGAGAGCCGTTTCCTCGGCGTTCAGTGGCATCCGGAACTGCGTTTTGACAAGAGCCCAGCAGATCGCAAGCTCTTTGAATATGTCGTGACTCAATTGTAAAAAGGACCAGCTCCCTTAGGAATTTTTCCTAAGGGGCTTTTTCTTTAATCTGCGTAAGAAAGACTGTAAATTGTGCCTAGGTTTTGGGGGAGGATGCGCTACAATAGAGCTAGTAGAATGAGGAGGATTAGGACATGTATCAATTTCCAAAGGATTTTTTATGGGGGAGTTCGACCTCGGGGCCTCAAACAGAAGGACGTCTAGCCCAGGATGGAAAGGGAGACAATCTCTGGGATTACTGGTATAGGGTCGAGCCCAACCGCTTTTATCAAGGGCAAGGACCAGAGAAAACATCGACTTTTTATGAACACTGGGAAGAAGATTTGGATCTCTTGTTAGAAACCGGCCACACCGCCTTTCGAACCTCTATTCAGTGGTCACGTATTTTCCCAGAAGGACGAGGGGAGATCAATCAAACAGGTGTTGATTTCTACCGCCGTGTCTTTGAAAAGATCAAAGAAAAAGGGATTCACCTCTTGGTCAACCTCTATCATTTTGATTTACCGATGGCTCTTCAAGAGCAAGGGGATGGTTGGGAAAATAAAGAAACCGCCTATGCTTACCAAGAATATGCGCGTTTTTGTTTCAAGACCTATGGGGATCTGGTCGATCAGTGGATCACCTTTAATGAACCCATTGTCCCTGTGGAGTTTGGTTATTTTTATGATGCTCATTTTCCTCATAAGGTAGACGCGGCAGCAGCAGTAAAAGTGGCCTACCACACCCAGTTAGCAAGCTCTCTAGCAGTGAAGGCCTGTCATGAGGTGAATCCTAATTACCGTATCGGGATTGTGCTCAATTTGACACCAGCCTATCCTCGGAGCCAGCATCCAGAAGATGTGAAAGCTGCGCGTATTGCCGAGCTCTTTCAAGCCAAATCTTTTTTAGATCCATCTGTTCTTGGTCATTATCCTGAAGAATTAGTGGAGATCCTACGGGAGCGCGATCTCTTACCGGATTATGATCCCTTTGAATTGCGCTTGATCGAGGAAAATACGGTGGATTACCTAGGGGTTAACTATTACCAACCACTCCGTGTGGCGGCTCCTCGTTATGCTCCAAATCCAGCATCTCCTCTACTCTTTGAACAATTCTATGAACCCTATGTCATGCCAGGCCGCAAGATCAATCCCCACCGGGGTTGGGAAATCTATGAGCAAGGCTTGTATGACATTGCCCAAAATATCAAGGAAAACTATGGCAATATCGAGTGGATCCTGACAGAAAATGGGATGGGAGTCGAAGGAGAGGAAAAATTCCGCAAGGATGGCGTGATCCAAGACGACTACCGGATTGACTTTGTCAAAGACCATCTTCGTGAGCTCCATCGGGCTATTCAAGATGGTGCCAACTGTAAAGGTTATTTGATCTGGACCTTTATTGACTGCTGGTCATGGCTCAATGGCTACAAGAACCGCTATGGCTTGGTTGAGTTGGAGCTCGAAAGTCAAAAACGAACCCTCAAAAAATCTGGTCATTGGTTCCGTAAGTTGAGTCAGCGGAATGGATTTGAAGAGTAGAAAAAGCAACCTATCAACCAAGATGTTGATAGGTTTTTCTTAACCCTCCCTTAACTAGACCAATTTTCTTGAATTTCCTAGTTGACAAACTGGAAGAAGCATTGTATACTGACTCCGATGGTTGCTTTTTGGTCAAATTAGACTAGACCAATTTTAAAGTAGCTGAGAAATCGACCATGGGTCGTTTGACTAAGTAAAGGGGAAAGTATAGCAAGGCTATATCGTAAAAATTATGTGCGGAATCGTTGGTGTTGTAGGAAATACAAATGCTACAGATATTTTGATTCAAGGACTTGAAAAACTCGAATACCGAGGCTATGACTCTGCGGGTGTTTTCCTGGCTAGTGAAGGCAAGAGCCAATTGGTAAAGGCAGTTGGCCGCATTGCAGAATTGTCGTCTAAGGCAGAAGGTGTCGAAGGAACAGCTGGGATCGGACATACCCGCTGGGCCACTCACGGAAAACCAACTGAGGACAATGCTCACCCACACCGCTCGGAAACAGGTCGCTTTGTTTTGGTCCACAATGGGGTCATTGAAAATTACCTTGAAATCAAGGAAGAATACCTAGCAGGTCACCATTTCAAGGGGCAAACAGATACAGAAATTGCTGCCCACTTGATCGGAAAATTTGCTGAAGAAGATGGCTTGTCTACGCTTGAAGCCTTCAAAAAAGCCCTCCACATCATCCGTGGGGCCTATGCTTTTGCTTTGATGGATGCGGAAGATCCAAGCACCATCTATGTAGCAAAAAATAAATCACCACTCTTGATCGGTCTTGGCGATGGCTACAATATGGTCTGCTCAGATGCCATGGCTATGATTCGCGAAACCAACCAATACATGGAAATCCATGACCAAGAGTTGGTCATTGTCAAGGCTGACAGTGTTGAAGTGCAAGACTATGATGGAAACGTCAAAGAACGGGCTAGCTACACGGCTGAACTTGACCTTTCTGATATTGGAAAAGGGACTTACCCATACTATATGCTCAAAGAAATTGATGAGCAACCAACTGTCATGCGTAAGTTGATCCAAGCCTATACAGATGAATCTGGTCAAGTAGTGGTAGATCCAGCTATTATCAAGGCTGTTCAAGAAGCGGACCGCATCTATATCCTTGCGGCTGGTACCTCTTACCATGCTGGATTTGCGTCTAAAAAAATGTTAGAAGAGTTGACAGATACCCCAGTAGAACTCGGTATCTCCTCTGAGTGGGGCTACGGTATGCCACTTCTCAGCAAGAAACCACTCTTCATCTTTATCAGCCAATCTGGTGAAACAGCCGATAGCCGCCAAGTGTTGGTCAAAGCCAATGAAATGGGAATTCCAAGCTTGACAGTGACCAATGTTCCAGGTTCAACTCTTTCACGTGAAGCAGACATGACCATGTTGCTCCATGCTGGTCCTGAAATTGCGGTAGCTTCTACTAAGGCTTATACGTCTCAAATCGCAGCCCTTGCCTTTCTGGCTAAAGCTGTTGGGGAAGCCAATGGCAATGAGAAGGCCAAAGCCTTTGATTTGGTGCACGAATTGTCTATCGTTGCCCAATCGATCGAATCAACCCTTTCAGAAAAAGAAGTGATCGACGAAAAAGTTCGTGGCTTGTTGGAAACAACCCGTAATGCTTTCTATATCGGACGTGGCCAAGATTACTATGTTGCCATGGAAGCTAGTCTGAAACTAAAAGAAATTTCTTACATCCAATGTGAAGGCTTCGCTGCGGGTGAGTTGAAACACGGTACCATCGCTCTGATCGAAGAGGGTACACCGGTCATTGCCCTCTTGTCTGATCCAGTCCTAGCCAGCCACACACGTGGGAACATCCAAGAAGTGGCAGCACGTGGGGCTCATGTTTTAACCATTGCAGAAGAAAATGTCGCTAAAGAGACAGATGATTTAGTCTTGACGGCGGTTCACCCTTATCTATCACCAATCTCAATGGTGGTGCCAACCCAATTGATTGCTTACTTTGCAACCCTTCATCGTGGACTCGATGTCGACAAACCACGGAACCTTGCTAAGTCTGTAACGGTTGAATAAACTTGTCTATATAGAAAAAACATCCTCGTTAGGTTTTTCCTAACGAGGATATTTGTTTTATTTATCAAAACCTTGCAAGGCTTTGAGGCGTTCTTCTGTTTGTCCCTTGGCATCTAGTTTTTTACCTTGGTAGACAGCAGATTCCCATGATCCATACATTGGATTTGGGAAGATGATGAATTTTTCACCAAATTCTTTTTGCAATTCGTCTAATTTCTTGTCGCGATCAGCTTCAGATGTCTTAGAGAAGTCTGCAAAGTCGACCAGGTTGTCCCCAAAGAGCAAGACAAGATTGGTCTTTTCTTGCACAGCTTGGCGACGACCTTCTTTTGATTTGACGCCATCTTCTAAGAACATGAGGTGGTCACGTCCTTGTACCGGAATGCCTTCTTTTTCAAGATTCTTGATGGTATCATCTACTTGAGAGGTTGTACGGTCAGAAATATAGTAGATTTGAACCCCATTTTGATCCGCATATTGAAGAAAATCTTTGGCACCTGGTACCGCTTTTGCGGCTGCTTTTTTCACCCAAACATCCCAATCTTTAGGATTGAAGGCCGTACCATCTTTGACGTTTTGAACTTGGTAAGGGCTGTTGTCTAAAACAGTTTCATCCAAGTCTAATACGATTGAGTATGGCTTATCAGAAGGCGTTTGGAGGATCTCTTTCAAACGGTCAGTAGCGACATTGTAGCCTTGTAAATACAAAGCCTTGGTTTCTGCTGCCTTTTGGTACCAGAGAACAGACATGGTATTTTCTTGTGAGCGCTGCTGATCATAGGTCATCGTCACCTGATTTTTAGTGCTACTTGCTTTTGTCTCTTGCGTTTTAGTGGTGTTGCTTCCACAACTCGTCAGTAAAATGACAGAAGCAAGAGCAGAAACGATGGTAAAGGTGGTTTTTGTTGTTTTCATAAACCGTACACTCCTTAAAATTATTCTATAAAAATTATACTCCTTTCAATCTTGCCTGACAAGAAAGAGAAGAAGGTGTCTAGGAATCGGTGAAAAGAAAAAAGAAGGAAAAACGCTGCTATGAAAGGTTTCTTCGCCTCAACATATGCTATTTTTTCCTTTAAAAGAAGGGATATAGTTTTCTGCTATAACCGGATCAAGAAAAGATCAAAGCATCCCTTTTCTTCTAAAATGAAACAATAAAGAAAGATACTCGCAAGTCCCTATTTTCAAGCACTTGCGTTTTTTTGATGCCTTTCTCAATAAAGAAATTTTAAGGCCTTGATAGGGAAAATATATTAGTCAGCTACTTTTTGAGGTGATATCATGGTTACAAATTCCAGAAGGAAAGCAGTCAGTCTTTCTGTTGGAGAAATATTGAGGAGGATGTACAGTATGAGTAAAAAAGAATTGGTTCTTCGTGCCATTCGAGGCGAAACAGTAGAGCGAATCCCTGTAGGATTTTGGCTCCATTATGTGACCCAAGAAGAAAAAGAATTGGGTCTAGACAATCCGGCTGTAGTAGAAAAAAGTATTAAGGGCCACCAACACTATGTAGAAGAAATTTCACCTGATTTTGTCAAGATCATGAGTGATGGCTTCTTCCGCTATCCGAGTGCTCTTTATTCGAGAGAGATCCAATCGATCCGAGAATTGAAGGATATTCAACCGATTGGAGAGCATCATCCATGGATTGAAAAACAAATCGAGGTGGTCAAGGAAATTTGTTCTCATTTCCATGAAGAGATTGCTTCTTTCTACAATATCTTCTCGCCCATTTCTTATTTGAAACGCTGGTTCCGTACGGATCAATCTCGTGGAGACCAAGTGATTGCAGACTTTATCAAGGAAGATCCAGAAACTTTAGCTCATGTCCTTGACGTGATTGCAGGAGACATCGCTACTTTAAGTTGTCGCTTGATCCAAGAAGCAGGTATTGAAGGTATTTACTTTTCAACCCAGCAGATCCAAGATGAGCGTGTGACAGATGAAGAATACCGCAAGTTCATTGAGCCTAGCAGCATCGCTGTCCTAGAAGCAGCCAATGAAGCTGGAGGCATCAATATCCTTCATATTTGTGGTTTTGAAGGGGCCAGCAATGAAGTGGAGCTCTTCAAGGATTATCCAGCCCAAGTCATTAACTGGGCGACCCATCATGAAGGCCTTAGCCTAGCCGCAGGTCGTAAACTTTTCGGCGATCGTGCCGTCTTGGGTGGCTTTGTCAATGGCAAGAAAGGTTTGCTCTACCAAGGGGAACGAGAAGCTATTGAGCAAGAAACGCGTCGCTTGGTGGCTGAAGCCGGAAGTCGTGGTTTGATCCTTGGAGCAGACTGCACCGTGCCAGATGATTTCCAATTGGAACGCTTAGATTGGGTGCGTCAAGCAGCCGTATTGTAAAAAGAAAGGAGAGGGAGATGAAAAAGATCAATGTATGGTGTATCCTGGTAACCGTTTTGTTTTTGCTTCTCGGGCTTAGTAAAGTTGCTCTAGCAAGTAGTCAGGGGAAAGCAAAAAAAGATCCAGATATGGCAAGACTGGAGAAAATTCCTGCCCATAGTCTCTCCCTCCTTCGCCCGTCTGATCTAGCAGGAATTCTTCTTCTCGAAGATCAGTGATAAAAAAAGATGAAGAGCTTGATAAAAAATATATATTAGTCAAAGCATTATTGAAGTGATAAGATAACAAACAAGAAAAGATAGAACGAGGTAAGAACATGTCATCAAAAAGAGAATTAGTGTTAAAAGCTTTTAAAGGAGAAGCAGTTGACCGTGTGCCAGTTGGATTTTGGCATCATTTTACAACAGAAGAAGAATGGTTGAAAGGATTTTCTAATCCGGAAATTATTGAAAAAAATCTCAATGGCCATAAAAACTTCCTTCACAAGGTCAAACCAGACTTTGTCAAACTCATGAGTGATGGTTACTTTGCTTATCCAAATCCAGCCATTCACAAAGGCCTTGAAAATATTTCTGACTTAGCAGGGATTGAACCACTCGGAGCAGATCATCCATGGATCACAGAGCAGGTAGAGCTCGTTAAAAAAATCCGTGCCGGTTTTGAAGAAGACATTGTGGCTATCTACAATATCTTTGCTCCGGTGACCTACTTCAAATGGTTGGTCGGAGAAGTTTCAGGAGGAGATGACTTGATCGCAAACTTCATCGATCAAGATGCAGCAACTCTTAAAAAAGTATTGGATACAATTGGCCAAGATATTGCAAGTTTGAGCCAACGAATCATTAAAGAAGCAGGAGCAGACGGGATCTACCTCAGTGTTCAAAGTATCCAAGATGCGCGTGTCAGTCAGGAAGTTTACAAACAAGTCATTGCACCGAGTGAACTCCATGTCTTAGAGGCAGCTAAGGAAGCCGGTGGCGTAAATATTCTTCATATCTGTGGCTACGAAGGAGCTCGCAATGATATCCATCTCTTCACAGACTACCCAGCCCAAGTCATTAACTGGGCAGTCGGACCAGAAGGCATCAGCCTAGCAGAAGGACGCGAAATCTTCGGTGGACGCACGGTTCTTGGTGGTTTTGAAAATGGCAAAAATGGTCTTCTCTACACAGGAGACAAGGCTGCGATCCAAGCAGAAACTAAACGCATCATTGCAGAAACCGGAACGACAGGCTTGGTCATCGGTGCCGATTGTACCATTCCAAGTGACATTGATGAAGAACGAATCGAATGGGTTCGTGAAGCTGCAGCAGAATAAGGAAAATAGAAAGAGGGAGAACAGAGTATGAGTAAAAAAACATGGATTATCGGTGGGGTGGCAGTACTTGCCATTGCAGGTGCAACCATTCTTGGACGGAGCTTGAACCATGCAAATGACAGCAAAGGCTCGACAGGATCTAATAAAGTAACAACCTTGAAAGTAGCCCACACTCAAAACTATGTGCCTTATGATTTCGTTGATGAAAAAGGAGAATCAGATGGCTATGAAGTAGCCGTTCTCAAAGCCATTGACGAAAAACTACCGGACTACAAGTTTGAGTACACTGGAACAAGTGATGATGACCTCTTGATCGGTCTAGAATCTGGTAAATACGATATCGGAACCAAAGGAGCTTGGTATACCGAAGAACGTGCCAAGAAATTTATCATTCCAAAAGAACCAATCGGAGCAAGTATCATCGGATTTACCATACGAAAAGAAGATGCGGATAAATACAAGAACATTGATGACTTTGCTAAAGAAAAAGGAAAATTGGTTCCAATTTCACCACAAAATGCACAATGGAATGTTATTAAAGAATACAATGAAAAGCATAAGGACCAACAAATCGAATTGACAGCTGCGGAATCTTTCAAAGTCGCAGATGCCTATGCTTGGGTTCTTGAAGGACGTTACGATGCCTTCTTTGACATTAAACTTTCCTTTGAAAAAGCTGTCACAGATAAAGATGGTTCTTACCACCAATATGCGGACAAACTGAGCTGGTTTGCCTACAAAGGAATTCCAACTTACCCATTGATCCATAAGGATAAGAAAAACGAAAAATTTGCGGAAGCCTACAGCAAGGCCATCAAAGAATTAGAAAAAGATGGCACACTTGCTAAATTGTCGAAAAAATATTTCGGTGAAGATGTCTTCAGTTATGTAGATAAAGAGAAATAAGATGAAACTGGGTGCGCATAGCCCCAGCTTCCTTATTTCTATACGGATACAGAAAGGAAAAGAAACATGGTCTCATACGACATTTCCAAGGTCTGGTCATTTCTTCCAACCTTGGTCCAAGCTCTGCCAGCGACCCTAGCTTTGATGGTTTTAACGACGGTTCTCGGTTCTGCATTTGGCTTGGTTTTGACCTGGGCACAAGTATCAGAAGATAAGGTAGGAGCAGGTCTGGCAAAAGGTTATGTCTTTACTTTGCGTTGTACCCCTCCGATTGTCTTGCTCTTTTTGGTCTTTTATGGGCTCCCCCAATTTTTGAACTGGTGGTTGGGCATTGACATTGACCACTGGTCCAAGTTTGTCTTTGTCTTGGTTGCCATGTTTCTTCTCTTTGCCGCTATGATCTCTGAGGTCTTCAAGGCAGCCTATTTGGCCATTCCAAAAGGTCAGATGGAAGCGGGCTTGAGTATCGGCTTGACGCCAGCTCAAACCATTTGGCGGATTGTCCTTCCCCAAGCCTTTCGCGTGGCTCTTCCAAATATGACAACTGCCATCTTGAACCTCATGCGCGATGCCGCTTTGGCTTATACCATTGGCTTTATCGATATCATGGGAGCAGGCAACAACTTGATCAGTCGCAATCTTGGGAATTATTCCCTCGAGACCTATACAGCTGTAGCAGTGATCTACTGGGGAATTGCCCTTGTCATCTCCTTCTCCGCTCAACTCCTTGAGAAACGACTCAGTGTAACAGAAAGGTAGCTTATGGATTTCAATTTTATTAGTAAAACGTTTCTAGCCACCTTGGGTGGTGTGCCAGTGACCCTTCTGATCATGGTCGTATCGATTCTCTTGAGTTTTTTTCCAGCCCTCTTTTTGGCACTCGGCCAGATCTATAAGGTCAAAGGGGTTCGCAGTTTCTCAGTGGTTTACTTAGCTTTTATCCGCGCGACGCCTCCGATTCTCTTAATTCTCTTCTTTTATAGTCTCTTCCCAAGTCTCTTAAATAGCTTTTTTAAGAGCATAGGCAGTCACTTTAATGTCTTTGAGATCAATCCCATTTACTATGCCTTTATCATTTTTAGCTTGATGACAACGGGGAGTCTGGCTGAAATTCTCCGGTCAGCTATTCTGACGGTGGATAAGGGCCAGCTAGAAGCAGCGCAAGCTATAGGTTTGACCAACCGCCAAGCCTATATCCGCATTGTTTTTCCACAAGCCCTGCGTGCAGCCCTTCCCAATTTGTGTAACTTAGTTATCAATTTGGTCAAAGGAACCTCCCTTGTCTTTGTCATGACGATCAAGGATATCACCGCCATTGCCAAGGTAGAAGCCTCTTATGGCTATCAATATTTTGAATCCTATCTAGTGATTTTTATTCTTTATATTGTCATTTGTGGGGTGATTCAGTGGGGATTCAATCTCTTAGAAAAACGCCTGACACTCGCATAGAAGAAGGAGAAATAAGAAGATGTTAGAAGTAGAACACGTATCGAAAAAATTTAAGGACCACCAAGTCCTGGTAGATGTTAATCTCAAGGTCAACCAAGGAGATGTCGTCGTTATTTTGGGGCCATCTGGATCAGGAAAAACAACCTTCCTTCGCTGCCTCAACCACTTGGAAAAGGCAGATACAGGCCACCTCACTTTAGGTGGAAAAGAGTATGACCTCTCAAAACTCAGCAAAAAAGAGATTCTAGAAATCCGCCAAAAGACAGCCTTTGTCTTCCAGCATTACAATCTCTTCGCTAATAAAACAGCGCTTGAAAATATCTTAGAAGGGCTGGTTGTAGCCCGTAAGATTCCAAAAGAAGAAGCCATCCAACGGGCAGAATCAGCCCTTGAAAAAGTTGGTCTCCTCGCTTACAAGGATTACTATCCTTCTCAATTGTCAGGTGGCCAGCAGCAACGGATCGGAATTGCGCGTGCCATCGCAGTCAAACCAGACGTGATCTTGCTAGACGAGCCGACTTCAGCGCTAGACCCAGAGTTGGTCGGTGACGTCTTAGATGTCATGAAGCAATTGGCCCAAGAAGGAGTGACTATGGTTGTCGTAACCCATGAGATGGGCTTTGCGCGTGATGTGGCTAACCACGTTATCTTTATGGATGGCGGACACATCATCGAAGAAAATGAACCGCATGAATTCTTCAATAGTCCAAAGGAAGAGCGAACCAAACAATTCCTCTCACGGATTTTATCCGATGCCACTTATAGCGTCGAATACATGATTTAACAAGAGACACACCTAGTAAGGGTGTGTTTTTTAGGTTCTGGAAAAAATTTTTAAAAATTGGGTCATTTTTTAAAAATCATTACGAATAATATAAGTGAGAGGGAACATATGACTGATAAAAAACAACGATTAATGCTACTATTCTTACTGACTTTGTTTCTAGGAGGCTGCAGTCTTTTTACAGATAAAGCTGCTGAGAGAAGGGAAATGATTCAGATTGTAGAAAGCACGAAAATGGAGCGAGCGATAAAACACTTGTTAATCAGTATCGATCCGAAAGCTTTCACTTCAGAAGGAGTCATTCACTCCTATACCCTGATAAAAGGTGAATTGGAATACAACCCAATGGGAGGCATGAATGTCTACCTCGTTATCAATGGCGATAGACAGTTAACGATCGATACGACTGTTCAAATGGAGGATTCAGGACAGTTCGAAGCAGGTAGTTACGGCATTTCAGCAAAATTAGATGATCTGTTAAGTAAAGCAGAAGAGGCTGGGAAATAAACTCATTCAGGTAAATACCCCTAATATAAGTAAATAGAAACATTTCTGGATCAAAACCAATATGTTACATCAATAGCTAGTGCTTGTAACGATTTGGCAACATTTTTTAACAAAAGTAACATTTCAGGTATGAATAGAATTTTGTATAATAAATTCTAAGAAAGCTGAAGAAAGAATGGGAAGAAGATGAAAAAAAGTAAATTTATTGTGTTGCTAATGGTAGTATTTAGCCTGAGCTTAGGAGGCTGTAGCTTTTTTAATGGACAATCTGCCAAGAAACAAGAAATGATTCAAATCGCAGAGAGTAAGAAGATGAAGGTAGCGATTGAAAATATGTTGAAAAAATTAGACCCTAAAGCTCTTACTCCAGAAGGAAAAATAAAATCATATAAAATTTCTAAAGATGATTTAGATTATAATCCGATGGGAGGGCTATTAGTAAAAATAGTTATAAATAATGATGAAAAATTAGTTTTAAGCACAACTATACAAGAGGACGCTACAACAGGGAAATATGAAGAGACCTATTTTGGGGAAACAGAGGAGTTAAGTGATTTATTAGATAAGGAGTGATAATGGCTAATAATTTAAATTTCAATGATCAACAAAATGTTAAAGCTGCTCTACTTGAATACGAAAAAGATGTCAAAATAAATGGAAAGTTTAAAATTGGGACGAAGAAAGACGAATACATTGGTAATGTTGCCCATATTTATGATAACGTAAATGACAATGAGGAGCAGGTCTTCGTTCTTACTAATAATGGCCAAGGCGCGCAACAAAATGCAGTCCCCTATACTGCTTCAGATGAAGAACGTGCCCAAATCCATGACGTGACTGTCTTGATGAAGGGATCTGAAACTGAAATAAGTACACAAAAATTACTCCATGATACATATACGGATTGGGTAAAGACAGATTTGCCAGCAGCTTCCAATATTTTGAACCCTGGTGGTGCGAGCGAGTATGCAACCGAATATGCGAAGAATTATGCGCGAGATAAGGCTAAGGATAGTTTTAATAATTTTGTAGAAGCTTTTGAAGATGCGATTATTCCTACTTCTGTTAATCTTCCTCCGGAGGCCACACCCTTAGGTAGGTTTATGAAAAAAGCGCTGGATAATCCTGTCAGCAATTTCGTACAGGAAAAAGCATCAGATGTGGTCGGCTTTTTTGCAGAAAGGACAGCCGAAGAACAGGTTAAATTTCCCGCTTTAGTGGGAGCTGCTTTTTTAAAAAAATACAATGATGAAAACGGGACTTTCCCGCCTCCGCAGTTTAAAGATGCTGCAGCTCATTTGAAAGAGGTGATCCGAAAATACCCCAATGCCAAGATCGATCTATACGGTCACTCTCTGGGTTCTATGAATATTCAGTATGCGCTTGCCTGTTTGACGGAAGAGGAAGCTTCTCATATTGGGACCGTACACCTATATAATGGCCCTAATGCCTATCCTATCTTAACACCTGAGCAAAAAGTGCGTATAGATTCGCTGAAGTACAAAATCTACAACCACATTGACCATAAAGATTTGGTTAGCTTGGGCTATCAGGATTCTGGAAGCAAGGAATCCAGTGGGATTGTCAAGCACCTCAAAACTAAGAATTTGATAAATACGGGCCTTCAGCACATGATGCATGGTTATATCTATGATAAGGACGGGAATTTGGTTCTTGAAAAGGGAACGGAAGCCATCACTCGCAAGGAAATCATTGAAGAGCGGATGAAGGTTTACTATCGCCTAAAGGATAAATTGCAAAAAACAGGTGGTGGACTGAGTTCAAGTGAACAAATCTATCTCGATGCCTTGCAGGCACGCTTGGCTTCTGATGAGCTGATTCGAGTAGTGGATGAAGGGCTGGAGCAAGCTCAGAAATCTAAGGCACGACTGGATACAGATTTAGAAGCTTTGGAGAAAGTATTACAGACCGTTCCGAAAGGCTTCATTCTCAATCTTTCCGAAGTAGAAGAGGCCTATGCACAGGCTGGTGCAACAAGGCAAACAGTTGTCACTCAAGTAAGAGAAAGGTTCGACAATCGTTTGGCTGCATATCAGTCCTTATCGAATGAATTTCATGCTTTAAACGAGCAAGTGAATACAGGAATTGAGCTCTTAAAAGCAAAAGATCAAAAAATAGCAGGAGAAATGAACCAGTGGGAACAACTAGCTTATTAATTTCATCTACTCTTTCAAAAAAGGAAAAGAAACTAGATCACTTGGAAAGAGAGTTCCAAAAAGCGCGCTTGGAGCTAGATGAAAAGCGTTGCCTAGTGGAAAGAAAACAGCAGCTCTTCACCCAGATGCTGGAAGAAGAGTATGCGATGGCAGCTTCCTTCTTACAAGAGCAGGAAGTTGATAACAGTTGTGGATGGGAGTCCCTCCATCGCTGTATCGAAGAGTATGATATCGAAGCTAGAGAAGCTGCACAAGTAGCTTTAAAACAGATCGAAATCGAGGAAGAGAATTTATGGCAATCCTACCGGAAAGATAGACGCCAACTGGAAGAGGAGTTTGCACAAGATAAAGTTTCATAGTATAGAAGAGGAGGAAGTATGGGTGATAGTCCAGTCAAAGATTTCTTTGATTTAGATATGAAAGATAAGATGAGGATCATCGAAAGCCGAAAGAAACTTGAAAAAGATTTAATCCGGGTTGTCTATGCGCCCGTTTTATTGACCTGCAAGGCAGGAGTTGAGAAGCGTTACAATGATGGCTTGACTGCGATTGCAACAGTAGCTGAAGAAGACGTCCAAGTGGTCGGGAAGCAACTAGACCAATCCATGGTGGGGCAATTTGCTAAAAATGTACAGACAGCTATTCAAGAAAAAGCTGGTAAATTTAAATCTATCTAGCCAAGAACTTCTATTTAAATATGGAATCTGGAGTGACATCCAGATTTTTTTAATAAATTTAAAAAATTATGTAAAAAAGCGTTGACAAAGAAATCAGTCTGCGTTATAATAATTTATGTAAACAAAAAGAGGTTGAAAAAACCTACTAGTTTACAAGATCAATAGTGGAAAGGAGATGGTGATATGCTATTTCCAAAATTAAGACAACTAATTGATAAAAGGAAAAATAGAAACTGTTAGCCTGTAGGGCTATTATTAAATAAATGAATTAAAATTATGTAAACAATCAAACAGCAGCCAATTGGTCTGCTAATTTTCAAGAATGAATTAAAATTATGTAAATTAGAGGTATACAATATGAATAACAACTTTAACAATATGGATGATCTTTTCAATCAACTAATGGGAAACATGGGTGGTTTTCGTTCTGAAAGCCGTCGCTACATGATCAACGGTCGTGAAGTGACACCTGAAGAATTCGCTATTTACCGCCAAACTGGTCAACTTCCAAATGAAGGAAGCGAGCAAGTGCAACACCATCAAGGTAAAGGAATGAAACAAGATGGGATCCTTGCAAAACTTGGTCGCAACTTGACCGAAGAAGCTCGTGAAGGAAAATTGGATCCGGTCATCGGACGTAATAAAGAAATTCAAGAAACTGCTGAAATCTTGTCTCGTCGTACCAAGAACAACCCTGTCCTTGTAGGTGATGCCGGTGTTGGTAAAACAGCAGTTGTAGAAGGTTTGGCACAAGCTATTGTGAACGGGGATGTTCCAGCTGCTATCAAGAATAAAGAAATCATCTCGATTGATATTTCTGGTCTAGAAGCTGGTACGCAATACCGTGGTAGCTTTGAAGAAAATATTCAAAATCTGATCCAAGAAGTCAAGGCTATGGGAAATGTCATTCTCTTCTTTGATGAAATCCATCAAATTCTTGGTGCAGGTAGCACAGGTGATGGTCAAGGATCTAAAGGTCTTGCGGATATCATCAAACCTGCTCTTTCACGTGGGGAATTGACAGTCATTGGGGCAACGACTCAAGATGAATACCGTAACACTATCTTGAAGAATGCGGCTCTTGCTCGTCGTTTCAACGAAGTGAAAGTCAATGCTCCATCAGCTGAAGATACTTTCAAGATCCTCCAAGGGATCCGTGATCTTTATGAAAAACACCACAATGTCATCTTGCCAGATGAAGTTTTGAAAGCAGCGGTTGATTATTCGATCCAATACATTCCACAACGTAGCTTGCCTGATAAGGCCATTGACTTGGTCGATGTGACAGCTGCTCACTTGGCAGCCCAACATCCAGTAACAGATGTCCATGCTGTGGAACATGAAATTGAAGAAGAAAAAACCAAACAAGAAGAAGCTGCGGCTAAAGAAGATTACGAAGCAGCTTTGAAAGCAAAAGTTCGAATCGAAGAACTTGAAAAGAAAATTGAAAACCATACGGAAGACCATAAAGTAACAGCAACAATCAACGATGTGGCTGAATCAGTAGAACGGATGACGGGTATTCCAGTGTCTCAAATGGGTGCAACTGATATTGAACGTTTGAAAGATATGGGTCACCGTTTGCAAACTAAGGTTATCGGTCAAGATAAAGCCGTTGAAGCAGTGGCACGTGCTATCCGTCGGAACCGTGCAGGATTTGACGAAGGGAACCGTCCAATCGGTAGCTTCCTCTTTGTAGGTCCTACTGGTGTTGGTAAAACTGAGTTGGCTAAACAATTGGCTCTTGATATGTTCGGAACCAAAGATGCTATCATCCGTTTGGATATGTCAGAATACAGCGACCGCACAGCCGTTTCTAAATTGATTGGTACAACAGCTGGTTATGTTGGTTACGATGATAACAGCAATACCTTGACAGAACGTGTTCGCCGTAACCCTTACTCTATCGTCCTTCTTGACGAAATTGAAAAGGCAGATCCTCAAGTGATCACCCTTCTCCTTCAAGTCTTGGATGATGGTCGTTTGACAGATGGTCAAGGTAACACGGTCAACTTCAAGAACACTGTGATTATCGCCACTTCAAACGCTGGATTTGGTTACGAAGCTAACTTGACAGAAGATGCGGATAAACCAGAACTCATGGATCGTTTGAAACCTTACTTCCGTCCAGAATTCTTGAACCGTTTCAACGCTGTCATTGAATTCTCACACTTGAGCAAGGAAGATCTTTCTAAGATTGTTGATTTGATGTTGGTAGATGTCAATAAGACCCTTTCTAAGAAAGAAATCGACTTGGCAGTGAGCGATGCAGCTAAAGAATACATGACTGAAGAAGGTTATGATGAAGTGATGGGTGTTCGTCCACTCCGTCGGGTAGTTGAACAACAAATCCGTGACAAAGTCACAGACTTCCACTTGGATAACTTGGATGCCAAACATCTCGAAGCAGACATGGAAGATGGTGTCCTTGTGATCAGAGAAAAAGACACAAAGAAGGAAGAAAACGCTGATAAACAAGCAGATTAAGGCGAATTAGTTTGTGAAAAATAGAGACTGCTATCATATAGCAGTCTTTATTTTTTCTTCCCACCTGGGGGAAATTATTCGCCGTATAAGGCCAAAATCCTCCTATTTGAGCTAAAAAAACATCAATAATTAGTGAAATTAATCCAATTTGAGCAAAATTATTAATAAATAAAGAAAATAAGTATATAATCTATACAAGAATAAAATTTGAGGAATGGAAGTAAGATGAGCAATACAATTGATATCTACTCAACTCCCGAATACAGAAAAGTGGAAGCCGTTGTTCAACTGATGGTTGACGGTCGCTTGACGAGCTATCGTGTCGCAACTGAAACAAACATCAGCAAAATGAGCTTGGCGACTTTGACGAAGGGAACGAGTAAAATCAAAAATATTACCTATCAAACGGCTTTGGCCTTGATTGATTGGTATGATGAGAATCATGAAAAGTATGGCATTACGATTGACTAGTCAGTAGCCCACTTTTCGTGGTTTTTTTCTTTTTCAGCAAAACTTGCCTCCTCTCTGAGACTGGACTCTGATTTTACTTGAAGAGGATGGGAAAACTTGAAAAGACGGGCGAAATTTGATATAGTATAGCATATATGAAAATTAAAGGAGAAACATATGCAAGGCGGAAGTTTGCTAATTATGCTCGTTCTTATGGTCGGTTTGATGTACTTCATGAGCCGTAGCCAAAAGAAACAGTACCAAAAACGGATGGAAAGTTTGAATAAACTTCAAAAAGGAAATGAAGTCATCACGATTGGTGGCTTGTACGGAACCATCGATGAAGTCGACACAGACCGCAAGACCGTTGTCTTGGATGTTGATGGTGTCTACCTGACCTTTGAATTGGGAGCGATCAAAACAGTTCTTCCTGTATCAGAAGGAATCTCAGCCACTGCTACAGAAGGTGCTAGCTCAGATGCCGATTCAGCCATCGAAGAATAATCATCAAAGAAGAGGCAAGGGCCTCTTTTTTGGTGGGCAAATAGGACGATGTGATGAAGGAAAGTCCTGCTGGTTCAAAAAAGAGGCCAGAGTCCCTATTTTATGGGGATTTATGGTATAATGAAGCGATAAATATTGAAATAGGTAGAAAAACATGTTTCGTTTTAAGAAAAAAGAAAAAATCGAGATACCTTTAGAAGTCCCGAAACACATTGGGATCATTATGGATGGTAATGGTCGCTGGGCGAAAAAGCGGATGCAACCGCGCGTCTTCGGTCATAAGGCAGGGATGGAAGCTCTCCAAGAAGTGACGATTGCAGCAAAAAATATGGGGGTTCAGGTCCTGACTGTCTATGCCTTTTCTACGGAAAACTGGACACGCCCTGAAGATGAAGTCAAGTTCATCATGCACTTGCCGGTCGAGTTTTATGATCGTTTTGTCCCCGAATTGCATCGCAACAATGTCAAGATTCAAATGATCGGTGATACCAAGAAATTACCAAAAGAAACGCTGGAGGCTTTGGAAAGAGCAGAAGCGATGACCCATCTCAATACAGGCTTGATCCTGAATTTCGCGCTCAATTATGGTGGACGTGCTGAGATCACCCAGGCCGTGAAGCAGATCGCCCAAGAAGTCTTGGATGCGAAGTTCAGTCCAGAAGATATCACAGAAGAGATGATCGCAGATTCTCTCTATACCGAGAGTTTGCCACGCGTCCTAAGGGATCCGGATTTGATTATTCGTACCAGCGGAGAGATCCGTTTGAGTAATTTCCTTCCTTGGCAGGCTGCTTATAGTGAGTTGTATTTCACAGATGTGATGTGGCCAGATTTTGGAGAGGAAGCACTACGAAGTGCCATAGTAGAATATAGCCATCGCCATCGGAGATTTGGTGGTGTTTAGGAGAAGATGATGACGAAAGATTTACAAAAACGTGTGATTTTTGGAGGAATTGCCCTGCTCTTTTTCATTCCAACAGTAATGGTTGGAGGGGTGTTCTTCCAGATTGTGATTGGCTTGATCGCCATGCTTGGGGTTCATGAATTGCTCAAGATGAAGGGGCTTGAGACAGCGACCTTTGAAGGAGCACTAGCCATGTTAGCGGCCTTTGTCCTGACTTTGCCGATCGAGGACTATCTCCCTTACCTTCCAGCAGATGCCAATATGATTGCCTATGGTCTGGTTGTCTTGATTCTCATGGGGACAACTGTTCTTGCTCAGAATTACAATTATGAAGATGTGGTCTATCCCATTGCCTCCAGCTTTTATGTTGGACTTGGTTTCCATTCCTTAGTAGATGCGCGAATCGCTGGTATTGATAAGGTCTTATTGGCACTCTTTATTGTCTGGGCGACAGATTCCGGTGCCTATTTAGTAGGAAGTCGCTTTGGGAAACGTAAGCTCATGCCTGCGGTTTCTCCTAATAAAACGATTGAAGGAAGTCTTGGGGGAATCTTGTCTGCAGTTGCGGTAACTGTGATCTATATGATCGTGGATCGCTCGGTGGCAGGTGGACATGGTTTTCTAGCTATGATCTTCTTTACCATTCTCTTTAGTATTGCAGGTCAGTTTGGCGACCTGGTAGAGAGTGCAATCAAACGCCACTTTGGTGTCAAGGATTCTGGGAAATTTATTCCAGGACATGGCGGTGTTCTAGACCGTTTTGATAGTTTGATTTTTGTCTTTCCCTTGATGCATTTTTTGGGCTTGTTCTAAGACAGAAGAGATAGAAAGGAAACCACGTATAGAACGATGCAGTTTATTGCCTTTATAGTTATTTTTGGAGTGATCGTTCTCGTTCACGAGTTTGGTCATTTCTATTTTGCAAAAAAATCGGGCATCCTGGTGCGAGAATTCTCGATCGGGATGGGTCCAAAGATCTTTGCCCATATTGGTCAGGATGGGACAGCTTATACCATTCGGATCTTGCCTTTAGGTGGCTATGTTCGTATGGCTGGCTGGGGTGAGGATACCACGGAAATTAAGACCGGTACTCCTGTGAGCTTGACGCTCAATGAGGCTGGTAAAGTCGTCCGGATCAATCTTTCAGGAAAGAATCTGGATCAGACAGCCCTTCCCATGAATGTCACCCAGTTTGACTTTGAAGATAAATTAGAAATCACCGGCTTGGTTCTCGATGAGACAAAGACCTATGATGTCGATCATGATGCGACCATCGTTGAGGAAGATGGGACAGAAGTGCGGATTGCACCGAGAGATGTTCAGTATCAGAATGCCAGCATTTGGGGACGGTTAATCACCAACTTTGCGGGTCCTATGAACAACTTTATCCTCAGTATTGTTGTCTACTCACTCTTAGCCTTTATGCGAGGCGGTGCGATTGACTACTACAGCAACAATGTTCAGGTGGCACCTGATGGGGCGCTGGCCAAGGTTGGTGTCAAAAGCAATGTTCAGATCCTTCAGGTAAACAACGATACCGTTAGCAACTGGGATGAGTTGACAGACGCTGTTGAAAAAGCGACCAAGGACAGCAAGACGGCTCCTGAATTGACCCTGAAGGTCAAGACAAATGGCCAAGAAAAAGAAGTTAAAGTAAAGCCAACCAAGTCAGGGAATCGTTACTATCTGGGTGTGACAAATGGGATCAAGACTGGATTTGTGGATAAACTCTTGTCTGGTTTTACAGATACCTGGAATACAGCGACACGGATTTTGGGAGCTTTGAAAGATATCATTTTCCACTTTAGTCTCAATAAACTGGGTGGTCCGGTCGCTATCTACAATGCCAGCTCACAAGCTGCTCAATTAGGGATTCCGGCAGTCTTGTCTCTTATGGCCATGCTCTCTATTAATATTGGGATCTTCAATCTAATCCCGATTCCGGCTTTGGATGGCGGGAAAATCTTGATCAATTTGATCGAGGTCGTCCGGAGAAAGCCACTGAAACAAGAAGTAGAAACCTATATGACGCTTGCAGGTGTAGCTGTAATGGTTATTTTGATGATTGCTGTCACCTGGAATGATATTATGAAATTATTTTTGAAATAGAAAAGGATATTGTCCATGAAACAAAGTAAAATGTTGATTCCAACGCTTCGCGAAATGCCAAGCGATGCTCAAGTCATTAGCCATGCTTTGATGTTGCGTGCAGGTTATGTTCGCCAAGTCTCAGCTGGTGTCTATTCTTATCTGCCATTAGCAAATCGAGTGATTGAAAAAGCAAAAGGCATCATGCGCCAAGAATTTGAAAAAATTGGAGCAGTAGAAATGCTAGCTCCAGCCCTTTTGAGTGCGGATCTCTGGCGTGAATCTGGTCGTTACGAAACTTACGGGGAAGACCTTTATAAGTTGAAAAACCGTGAAGGCTCTGACTTTATCTTGGGTCCAACTCACGAAGAAACCTTTACCGCTATTGTGCGCGACTCAGTAAAATCTTACAAACAATTGCCGTTGAATCTCTACCAAATTCAACCAAAATACCGCGATGAAAAACGCCCACGGAACGGTCTTCTTCGGACCCGTGAATTCATCATGAAAGATGGTTACAGTTTCCATGCCAACTACGATAGCTTGGACGTTACTTATGATGAATACAAGGCAGCTTATGAGCGGATCTTCACCCGCAGTGGCATCGACTACAAAGCCATCATCGGTGATGGTGGTGCCATGGGTGGAAAAGATAGCCAAGAGTTTATGGCTGTTACGCCTGCTCGTACGGACTTGGACCGTTGGGTTGTTTTAGACAAATCAGTAGCTTCCTTTGATGAGATCCCAGCAGAAGTTCAAGAAGAAATCAAAGCAGAATTGCTCAAATGGATGGTTTCTGGTGAAGATACCATTGCCTATTCAAGTGAATCCACCTATGCTGCGAACTTGGAAATGGCTACTAACGAATACAAGCCAAGTAACCGTGTCGTAGCGGAAGAAGAAGTGAAACGCGTGGAAACACCAGGTGTCAAATCGATTGATGAAGTAGCTGCATTCTTGAATGTTCCAGAAGAAGCTACTATCAAGACTTTGGTTTACATCGCAGATGGTGAGCCTGTTGTTGCCCTTCTTGTAGGTAATGATCAGCTCAATGAAGTGAAGTTGAAAAACTACCTCGGCGCAGACTTCTTTGAACCTGCAACCGAAGTGGAAGTGAAAGAATTATTAGGAGCTGATTTTGGCTCTCTCGGTCCAGTAGATCTTCCTGAAAATGTTAAGATTATCGCAGACCGCAAGGTCCAAGACAGTCGCAATGCAGTAGTCGGTGCCAATGAAACAGGCTACCACTTGACTGGTGTCAACCCAGGACGTGACTTTACTGCAGAATACGTCGATATCCGTGAAGTTCGTGAAGGCGAAATCTCACCAGATGGGAAAGGGGTCTTGAACTTTGCACGAGGGATCGAAATCGGTCACATTTTCAAACTCGGCACACGCTACTCCGCTAGCATGGGGGCAGATGTCTTGGACGAAAACGGTCGTGCGGTTCCAATCATCATGGGCTGCTACGGTATCGGTGTCAGCCGTCTTCTTTCAGCCGTTATGGAGCAACATGCTCGCCTCTTTGTCAATAAGACTCCAAAAGGGGAGTACCGTTACGCTTGGGGAATTAACTTCCCTAAAGAATTGGCGCCATTTGATGTGCATTTGATTCCAGTCAATGTTAAGGATGAAGCAAGCCTTGCTTTGACCGATCGGATCGAAGAAGCCTTGGTGAATAAAGGCTACGAAGTCTTGGTGGATGACCGAAATGAACGCGCTGGTGTCAAATTCAGCGATAGTGATTTGATTGGACTTCCAATCCGCGTAACAGTTGGTAAAAAAGCAGCTGAAGGTATCGTAGAAGTGAAAATCAAAGCAACAGGAGATACCATCGAAGTTCATGCGGACAATCTCCTTGAAACCCTTTCAATCTTGAACAAATAAGAAAAAGCTTTCTGAGCCCTCACCAGTGTGGTGATGAAACTCAGGAAGCTCTTTTTATTTTTCTTCTTTGAGACCTTGATCTTTGAAATAGGTAAAGAGATCTTGAGGTTTGCCATTGAGGTATTTCAACATGGTAGTGTTGGTTTCTTCCCCTTGATCAGCCAGTAATTTCACAAAATCTTCTTTTTTCATTTGAGTAAAATCAACATGCATAACGTTTGTATAGGTCTGTTTATCATCAGCGATTTTGATGCTTGTGTTGATTCCAGCTTGTCCGTTAACACCGTGTTTGGAATTTGCTTTATCAGCTTCTTCTTGATAGACTTCCTTCAATTCAGCGACATCTGATTTTTGCATATCTTCCGGTATTGGTGCAACTCCCATGATGGTCATGGAAACAATCTCATCATTCTTGTAGCCAATTTGAATTTTGTTTTGGTGGTGATCGCCGAGGTCGCTAACAAAGGTCTTGGTTTGGACTTGCTCCTTTTTGGTTTGAGTGGCTTCTTGCTTGGAAGAAGCGGCAGTAGTTTCTTTACCTTGTTGGCCTTGGCTACAAGCGGTAAGGGCTAGCAGACAGACAGAGGCAAGTAGAAATTTTTTCATATATACTCCTTATAGGTTAATGGTGTTCGATCTTGTATGAAACAAGTTTTGAACAGGTTTCATTATACCATAAAAGTTTTAAAAATGAAAAAATATACAAAAGTCATCGAAATTTGCTTTTAAAAACACCTAAAATCAACAACTTTTATCTATGTGTTGAGTTAATATAAAAGGACAGAGTGTCTTCTTTTCTTCTCAGAAATAATACTAGTTAGAGACTACTGGGGCAAGGAATCCAGGAAACATGTTACACTTTTATGACAAAATGTTACACAATTGTAACAAAGTTACAATGTTTTATCAGTTAGTCCTCTAAACTTGACATTCTGGCAATATTTCATTAAGATATTTTTAAGTAAATAATACAAACAGGGAGAAAAAGGTAAAATATACAGTTATCTGGCATTTTACTAATTCGTACTAAAATGTATTGTTTATGAAAAAAATATAAGGGTATCAGCCCAAAAGGAGAAAAATATGGCTCAAATTAAATTAACTCCAGAAGACCTACGTGCTTCAGCACAACGTTATGCACAAGGTTCTCAAGAAATCGATCAAATCCTTACTACTTTGACTCATGAACAACAAGTCATCGACGCAAACTGGGATGGATCTGCATTTGATAGCTTTGAAGCACAATTCAACGAATTGTCTCCAAAAATCAAACAATTCGCTCAATTGTTGGAAGACATCAACGGTCAATTGATCAAAGTTGCTGATATCGTTGAACAAACTGACCAAGATATCGCTGCACAAATCCACTAAGATAGTCTTGGAGGTGATCTTACTTCTTGTAGGTAGATCACCCTTTTGTCTTTTGATATATAGAAAATAGGGGTTAGATTCTTAATTCCTAACCCCTATTTTGTATCTATGAATTAGAAAAAGGAAAAGGTATGGAAGTTAAAAATAAAAAATGGTTAAAATACATCGGTCAGAGTGCGGTTGTGCTCCTTTTGATGGGATCTGTCGTGGGTCTTTATACGACGGTTCAAAAGGACCAAAAGCAAAACGAAGCCAAGACCGTGCAAACGACAGAAAACACCAAGCTCAACATTGCGGTTGTCAATGAAGACAAGGCGGTCAAGCTGAATGATAAAGAATACAACCTTGGGGCTAGCTATGTAAAGAATATCGAGCGGGATAATTCGCAAAACTGGTCTGTACTCCCTCGTGGAGCTGCTGAGTCAGGGCTTGCAGATGGCAAGTACCAGTTGATGATCGTCATTCCAAGTGACTTCTCAGAAAAGGTCTTGGAAGTGAACGCGGTTAATGCAGAGAAGACCACGGTGACATATAAGGTCAATGCAGCTGGGAATTCTCAGGTTGAAAACGAGGCCAATAAAGTCGCTAAAGATATTGTTTCAGACTTGAATAGCCAGTTGGTTGATATGTATATGGTTAGCATTTTGAGCAACCTTTATACAGCTCAGAAGAACGTGGAAACAAGTAACAAAATCCAATCGACCAACATTGGTTCATACCGGAGTAACTTATTGGATTCAGCTTTAGATTCAAAGAATATCTTTCCAAGTCTCTATAGCTTGTCTACGTCTTCTGTCGAGTCGAACAATGCTTTGAAGACAGTCCTTGAGTCTTATACACAGGCTTTTGACCAATTGACCCAATCTCAGGATCAGTACGGTCAAAACTTCGACACATTGATCAAACAACGCTCTGAGGACAAGATCAGCCATGAAGAGTTCATGAACCAGCTGATGTCTATGAACCAGTCTGTTGTCAGTGAAAAGACCCAAGAGTTGTATAAGAATCTACAACAAAACCAAGAAGCAATTACCAAACAATTGAGTCAACCAACTGAAACAGAAGGAGATGCTTCAGGGACCAAAACCTATGCAGGCTTGACAAAAGATGTGAATGATCGTGTGGCAGACCTCGAAAAAGGGATCAAGGCAGAACGCGACAAATTAGATGAGCACGAAAAGAACATCGAGTCTTCTGTAAAATCGAAGATCCTTGACTACTATGGTCTAAAAGAAGGAGACAAAGTCACTCTTCGTACCTTGCTTGGAAAGCCAAAAATCGAAACTATCAGCAAGGCTCGAGATAAAGCGGATGATGACATTCGTCAAGCGATTGAAAAACTTCCGTCTTTAGACCCTGCTAGTCTTAATCTGAATAAGTATGGGAATCTCAACGCAGCGATTAATTTTGATAGTGCTTTTGCTGGAACGAAGGCGCAAGCAAAAGGGAATGCCGATGACTTAAAACGATTGGCTGCAGAAGTGGATGCCAAATCAACGGCAGTTGCGGATGTCCTCAATGCTAAATCTGGAAAACAAAAAGTTAGCATCCAAGTGCCAGCAGGAGTCAAGGTTGATACTTGGACCTATGATGGACATACTTATACAGGTAGCGGCGAGCAGGAAGTCGAACTGAAAGATGGCAAACAAATTCAAATTCACCTTGTTGAAGATGGAGGAGCTATGCCAAGCGCGATTGATGTTGAAGTTCTTGTGAATGGAGTTTCCTCCACCAGTGTGACTGTATCTGCAGATGAATTGAAAACAGCTGTCGCTAACTATGCATCGAAAGCTAGTGAAATCGCCTTGGATTATCAACGCGCAGGAGCATTGATCGATGCCTACTATCCAGAAGATGACAACCATGTTCGTCATTCGCTCTATGATCCGATCGAAGATATGGATTTGACAAACGCTTTGGTCGACATCGTGAAGGCAGCCGTTTCAAGTAACATAAAGGACTACCGTAAGAGTATTGAAACGGATGAATCTGGTGATGCAACGAAGAGTGTGAAAGCCCAGTTAGATGGTACACTCCAACAGTTGCAAGACTTGGGACCACAATTGCAGGCCAATCTTCAAGCAATCGAAAATACTAACAAAGATCTGACCCAAAATATCAACGATCAATTGGCGCAGTATGCAGACCTTCAAAAACGCTTAGAAGCTATCTCAGCTGCACAAGAAACAGTGACACAGGCTCAAACCAAGACCGATGCAGATTTGTCAGCTCTTGGTTCTGAATACACGTCATTATTGAGCTCGACAGAAGGCGTTAAGAGCTCATCTCGTAGCAATGTAGAAGCTGCTAACTCTACCAATGAAATCTTTAGCCAATTGAACAAAGAATTGGAAAAAGCCCAAGGCAATACAGAGAAATTGTCTAGCAATGCGGAAAGTTTGATGGGTGAATTCGACAAGGAATTGTCTGAAAACGGGAACTTCGTCGAAGCCTTCCGTAAAGTCTTCAACAATGCCTATGAAAACGGAGTGCCGAATGAAGTCTTGCTCGACTTCTTGTCAAATCCAGTTGCAGAGAAATCGTCTTCTGTGAAAGCGACCATCAACGTCTACCGTCCATTTATCTGGATCTTTATGTTGGAAGTGTTAAGCCTCTTCACAGCTTATCTCTTTGCGACTCAACCAATCATTCGCAAGGTTAAGGATCGTTTCAAATTGGATCGCTTGCAAGAATCAGATCTCTTGTCTGTCGGTGTCCTTGTGGGACTCTCTCTCATCCTTGGACTAGTGATCGGAATGATTTCAAGTATTCAACTCTCTGTTGGTCGTGAATATGTACCTTCTTGGGTATTCTTAGCGGTTCTAGCAAGCTTTGTCTTGGTACAACTGCAATACCTTCTCTTGAAACACTTCCGTGTGATCGGAATGGGACTGGCCTTCTTCATGTTGATCAGCTATGTCTACCTATCAAGTGCGATCGGAACGACCGCGACCTTATCAGGCCTTCCAGCACTGGTGAAAAATGTCAACCTCCTTTCTATTTTGGAAGGACAGTTTGCGGGTTACTTTGATGGACAAACAGCCGGTATCGGCGTCTTCTTCGGATTATTGGTCTTCTTCGGACTTTTGGCGGTTGTCAATATCTTCATTCCAAAGAAGTTTACTCAAACAAAGGAAATTGAATCAAGCTTATGAAAAAAATGATGTATCTTCTCTTTGTCTTTAGTCTCTTACCAGTACCTGTTGTTTCTGCAGATGATTTTATTGATAATCGTCTGCAGGTCAACAACTCACGTCTTGAGACCGAGCAGGAAAAGACACTTGGGGGCCAATTGGATGCGACTGAGTCTCTTTTCAATGAGAAGGATCAGAAAAAATTAGCAGATGAAAAACGCAAGCAAGAGAAACAATTGACCGATTCAGACGGCCAGTTGTTTTCTGCTATAAAGGGAAAGAAAAAAACGGGGCCTGAAGCGGACCTGTTCCAGCCTGAAAATCAAAAATTATCTAAATTCGAGTCCAATGTGGAGGACAATTCGGCCAGCTTGTCGGATTTTATTCCAGCCTTGCAAATGCTGGCTTGGAGTGCCCTTCTCTTTGGGATTGCTGGCTATATTTCCTATCGAATCTATAGAAAAGAGGCCTAAATGGACCAACATATCAATGTCACCTTCCGTATGAATGGTGCAAGCCATGACCTCCGAATCCCAACACGGATGGAGGTGCGACGCTTGATTCGGGAATTGGATCAGATCTTTGGGTCTGCCATGGAGCCTAGAAGCAAGTATCAGTTGCGCGTGGTAAATAAGGGCATCTTGCTGGATGAAGGCAAGGTGGTACAAGAGTATCCGATCACGAGTGGTGATCTGATCGAGATTGAGGAGTGGTAAGGTGAAAGAAGAACAATTTACACTGGGAGAACAAGTCTTCCGTTTTGAAAAAGAAGAAACGAGCTGGCGGCTGGACCTCAAGCGTTCAGAAGTGGATAGCCAGGATTTACGCAATTTATGGATTTTGGATCTCCATCATCCCTTGTTTTTAGAGCAAAGTATGACAGCGGATCAAGACCGGATTCATCTGACATATCAGACAGATGCGCTAGGCTTGAGTGCTGAAGAAATCCAGGCATTACCAGTTTCAGACCGTCTGCGTCTAGCCATTAATGTCTTGGATTTGGCGCCAGCCTTGGAGCTTCCGGTGACCTTTATGTTGCATCCCATCAATTTGTTTGTGACCAAGGATGCGCAAGTCAAGATCGCTTACCGCGGGGTTCCGGGAATGATGGTGCCACGCAAGTGGGATCAGGATGAATTCTTGCGTCAGGCCAAGTGCTATGCGGTCACTCTTTTTGGGGACTGGGATTTCATGGAGCTCTATCAAGGGACGCTTGAATTAGAAGATCTACCAGATTTCTTGGTGGAAATCCGTGATGCCGCTAGCTTAGAAGAGATGAAAGCTCTCTTAGAGAAAGCCTACCAAGAACGCAAGGAAGAGGAAGAAAAAACCTTGACCTTGGTTTCAAGTCGTCAACACCGAATCTTTAAGTTGGCAACCGTATGGCTTTCAGCTGTAGTGGCCCTCTTACTCTTGCCTTTGATCTATTTAGTCTTTTTCCAAGCACCCTTTAAAGAAAAGTTGCTTCAAGCGGATACAGCCTATCTCAAGGTAGACTACACCGGTGTGATCGATGAATTGGAGGGAGTAGCTCCAAGCAGTCTTCCAACGACACAGAAATACGAGTTGGCGACGTCTTACTTGCAAGGCTTGAATTTCTCAGAGGACCAAAAGAAGGTCATCCTTAACAACGTCACGCTCAAGTCAGACAGCCTCTATCTCCACTACTGGATCTATATCGGACGTCATGACTTTACTCAAGCGCTGGATACAGCCAAGCGGATCGACGATTCAGACTTGATCATCTACGCCCTTCGTAAAGAAATCAAGGCGACACGTGATAGCGAAAAACTCTCTGGTGAACAGCGCGAGAAAAAACTCTCTGAGCTTGAGGGCGAATACAAGAAATACTGGGATGCCCGCTCTAAACTCTTGGAAGCAGAGACAGATGAAACCAAAGCTTCCACTAGCAGCTCAACAACAGCTTCATCTACAGAAGGTTCCTCAACAGAAAGCTCGTCTTCTACAACTGCAAGCTCGACTGAGTCTAGCGAACACAAGGAGTAGTCTATGAAAAAACGTATCATACTCTATAAAAAAGGTTTTCGCTATGAGCTAGCGCTAGAAGAGGGAAAAACAGCGACCGTATCGAATCAAGAAACAGCTCAGTTGACCCTGGCTTCGCAAGAAAAACCCCTTCATTTCCAATGGAGTCAAGGAGAAATCTTCTACCAGTATGGTGAAGACAAGGGTGTGCTTGAAAATAGCAAGATTCTTGGAGATGTGGTCTGCTACTTGGCGACAGGGGAAGTCCATACCTATGAACTGCTTGATAAGGAAGAAATTCTCGTAGCAGATGAAAAGGGTGCGGATGTGCGCTTGCACTATCCAGTACGCTTTCTCCTTGTGAAAAAAGAGCAGACTTGGACTTGTCAGCTCTTATCCGGAAAACTCTACCATAACCACAAACTCGTCAGTGAAGCGACTTTTCCACTGGCCTTTGGGGATGAACTGGCTATTGGAGATGTGACCTTTAAGCTCTATCCGGAAGAATTTGGCGTGGAAGGGGCTGTCGAAGTGAGTCCTTATCTGGTGCCGCGCTTGCATTCACGCTATGACTTCTACAAGGACTATCCAGAGTACCACCGGTCTCCGCGGATCATCTACCGGAGTTCGGAAGACAAGATCTTGATCAATCCTCCAGGAGCGGAGCCTCAAAAGCCATCGGATGAACTCTTGAAGTTGATCATGCCACCCCTCATCATGGTTGGGGTGACCCTCTTGATCACCATTTTCCAACCGCGGGGTCTCTATATCATCGCGACGGTATCCATGTCTGTGGTCAGTGTGATCTTTTCGGTCCAAGGCTTCTTCAAGAATCGTAAGAAATACAAAGAAGACAAGAAAGAGCGCGTGGAGCTCTACCATCTCTATCTCAAGGACAAGGCCAAGGACTTGGAACAGCTATCTCGTAAGCAGCGAGAAGGCATGTTTTACCATTTCCCAGCGATCGAAGATTTGACCAAGATGGTCAAACGCTATGATTCGCGGATCTACGAAAAAACACCGCTTCATTTTGACTTTTTGGCCTATCGTTTGGGATTGGGCAAGGTTCCAACCAGCTATGAGCTCAAATATGGTCAGGAAGAGCGCAGTGGGAAGAAAGATGCCTTGGAAGAAGAAGGCTATGCTCTTTTCCAAGCTCATCAAAAAATCGACAATCTTCCGATTGTAGCCAGCCTCAATCGGGGTCCCGTAGGGTATGTCGGCCCTCGTCCTATCGTGCTCGAGCAGTTGCAACTCCTGGTTGCCCAATTGGCTGTCTTTCACTCTTACCATGATCTGACCATTATTCCGATCATTCCAGAAGAGGAAAAAGAAAGCTGGGATTGGATGCGCTGGTTGCCCCATGCGACCTTGCAAGACATGAATGTCCGTAGCTTTGTCTACAATCAGCGGACACGCGATCAGGTCTTAAACAGTCTCAACCAGATCCTCAAGCTCCGCAAGGCGCAAAAAGAGGAAGAAAAAGCTAATGATACCAAGATCTTCCACCCTCACTATGTGGTGCTCATCACCGATGAGACTTTGATTTTGGATCATGTCATCATGGAGTTCTTCCGTGAAGATCCGACTGAGCTAGGCTGCTCCATTATCTATGTGGCAGACGTACTCTCATCTCTTTCTGAAAATATCCAAACCGTTATCTCTATCAAGGACCGCAACCAAGGGCAATTGCTCTTGCAAGAAGGGGTTCTTCGGGAGCTCGACTTCCAATTGGATCACTTCCCTGAAGGCTATGACAAGGAAGCCATCTCGCGTGGCCTTGCCCCACTGAAGCATATCCAACAGCTCAAGAGCTCGATTCCAGACTCGGTGACCTTCCTTGAAATGTACCAGGCGGAAACTTTCAATGACCTCAAGGTCTTGAGTCGTTGGGAGAGCCATGCCCCTTACCAAAGTTTGGCCGTGCCGATCGGTCTGCGTGGGAAGGACGATTTGGTCTACCTCAATCTCCATGAAAAAGCTCATGGACCACACGGTTTGATCGCAGGGACGACCGGTTCTGGTAAGTCTGAGACCATTCAGTCTTATATCCTGAGCCTTGCCGTTAACTTCCACCCCCACGATGTGGCTTTCCTCCTCATCGACTACAAGGGTGGAGGAATGGCCAACCTCTTCAAGGATCTGCCTCACTTGCTTGGGACCATCACCAACTTGGATGGTGCCCAGTCTATGCGGGCCTTGGCTTCTATTAATGCGGAGATCCATCGTCGGGAGCGGCTCTTTGGCCAATATGGGGTCAACCATATCAACCAATACCAAAAGAAATTTAAACTTGGTGAAGCGACTGAACCGCTTCCTCACCTCTTCTTGATCAGTGATGAGTTCGCTGAGCTCAAGGTCAACCAACCAGACTTCATCAAGGAATTGGTCTCTATCGCGCGTGTCGGGCGTTCCCTCGGGGTACACTTGATCCTTGCGACGCAAAAACCTTCTGGGGTCGTGGATGACCAGATCTGGTCCAACTCCCGCTTCAAGCTAGCCCTCAAGGTGGCAGACCGTGGCGACTCTATGGAGATGCTGCGGACGGCAGATGCGGCTGAGATCACGCAGACCGGCCGGGCCTATCTCCAAGTCGGGAATAACGAAGTCTATGAACTCTTCCAAACCGCTTGGTCAGGGGCAGACTACCAGCCTGAGAAGGATCAGCTAGGAATCGAAGACCATACCATCTACTTGATCAATGAACTGGGTCAATACGAAGTCCTCAACCAAGACCTATCTGGTCTGGATATGGCAGAAGAAATCAAGGAAGTGCCAACAGAGTTAGATGTCATCGTGCAAGAAATCAATCACTTGCACCAAGAAGAAGGCATCGCAGCTGTGGCCCAACCATGGTTGCCTCCGCTCAAAGAGCGGATCACGCTGGATGAGTTGGACAAGGTCGTGCCGATCGAGGCTTGGCAAAAACGGACAGCTCCAAGCGTCCTGATCGGGGTCGCCGATATCCCGCAAGCGCAAAAGCAAGAAGCAGTCGCTATCGATCTGTCAAAAGATGGGAATATCCTCCTTTACGGAAGTCCAGGTACAGGAAAGACCACTTTCCTTCAGACAGTCGCAATGGATCTGGCTCGCAAGCAGAGTCCAGAAAATCTGAGCATGTACCTGCTTGATTTCGGAACCAATGGTCTAGCACCCTTGACTCAACTGCCGCATGTGGCCGACAGCCTCTTGCTGGATCAGACGGAGAAAATCCAGAAATTCATCCGGATCATCAACCGCGAGTTGGATCGTCGCAAGAAGCTCCTGTCTGAGCATGGTGTCGGCACCATCGCCCTCTACCGTGAAGTGACCGGTAAGCAAGAGCCAACCATGGTCATCCTCATGGATAGCTATGAGTCTATGAAGGACGAGCCTTATGAGACAGATCTCTTCAAGCTCTTCATGCGGATCTCTCGTGAAGGTCTCAGCATCGGTGTGCACTTGATCATCACAGCTAGCCGTCAGAACAACCTACGGGCACAGCTTTATTCAAACTTCAAGCACCAACTGACCTTGCCACAAAATGATATCTCTGAAGTCCGCGGTATCGTGGGAGCAACGCCACTGGCGTCTACGATGGAAGACATTAAGGGACGGGCACTCATGAAGCGTGACGAAGTCGATGTCGTCCAGTTTGCCCTACCAGTCGCAGGGGACAATGATATCCAAATCATCAACAATCTCCGCGACCAAGTCCAAAGCCTAAAAGAGATGTGGACAGGCCGCACTCCAGCAGGCATCCCAATGGTGCCAGATGAGTTGACAGAGGCAGCCTTCTACGGACGTGAGGATGTAGCAGCCTTGCTGGATGAAGGAAAAGTGCCACTCGGACTGGATCTTGAAACAGTTGAACCGGTGACATGGGATCTCAAGAAAGGCAACCTTCTCTATCTGACAGATAAGGAAGAGCAGATGACTCAATTCGTCAAACAAATTGCTCGTAGCAAGCAGAAGGTGATTGTGTTGGCTCCACGTTATCATTCATTAGGAAACTTAGACGATTTGACTTTGATTAATCAAATAAGTGAAATTGAAGAGATCGTGAACGTCTTAGAAGCTAAAATTCAGGAACGTTTGGTACATCGGGTTTCTGAACATGAAGTAACTGTTGTCTTATTCAACATTAATGAACTTGTTGATAAGATGGATGCTACTTTATTAGAAAAAATAGCATTTATTCTTACTAAGGGAATTGGTGCAGGATATGGTACTGTAGTTATCGGTCGACCTAATATGAATAGAAGTATTGACATGGTGTCACAAAATGCTAAAAACATTAAACAGGCGATCCTTGGAATTAGAATGAATGATCAAACGGTTGTTAATATAAATAACAAACCATATAGAGAAGCTGCATTGGAAGAACAAATCCATTATTATATAACTGATGGTATTTCTAGAACTGTAAAAGTATTAATGAAATAAAAATGAGAGGTTAAGGAATGGGAAAAAAAGACAATAGTGCTAAAATAAGACAGTTAAAGACAGAGGCGGCCGGGTTAAGTTCACAGATATCAGAACTGGAGACCTTACTTAAAGATTTGAATGCTGCATATACCTCAATTAAATATGAACTAATAAGCCATAGTAGTATAAAAGAAAATTATACTTTAGCTGGAACTAAATATTTAGAAGAAACTCAGGCGGAGCAAGATCTATTAAAAAATGAGCAACGTAACTTGAAAACCCATAAAGAAAATGCAGCTTCGGCAGTAGAAAAAAAGATAAAATCGCTCAGCTCGCAACTTGAAAGCATTAATAGTCAGATAGAAAAATTACAATAAAGGAAGGATTGTAAATTATGTCAGATAGGATTAAAATTCATGATTTGCCAGGTCTATTGCAGTATGGGACTGCATTGAATAGCTATGGAGATAATGTCGAAGCAGCTGCGAAGGATACTGAAAGAATATTTAAAGATAAATCGGATGGAGCAGAATCAACGGCTGTACTTGCTTTTTTTGAAAGATTAAATATCTTGCAACAGCAAGTGTTTTATAGTGCGCCATCTATCATAAAATTATATGGATCAAATGTTACTACATTTAGTAATGATGTGACAGGTGTAGGTTTTAGTAAGAAAGCTTGGACATGGGGTGATGGGAAAGATAGCGTTAAAACTATTTTAACTGGTAAACAAGTAGACACTATAAAAACACGATTTCAGGCAATTCAACCATTGTTAGACCAAGCAACAGAAAAAGCGGATTTTCCTGAGGTGAATTTAGAAAAACGCCATTTAGCCACTGCGACAGAAAATTTATCTACTATGGCTTCTAACCGTGAATCAACACATACCTCAGTTGAAAATGCCCATACAACATTTAACACGAGTCTAAGCACTAGAATCTCAGAATTAGAAGCATTGAATACAATTATTGAGAGAGCTAAAGCTGTAACTGCGATTAGTCCAACCGTAATTTTTGCGGCAATCAAAGACCAATTGTTAACCGAAGAAACCATGTTTTATATAGATAATATTGCAAACGAAACAGATGCACGAGCAGTTGAGGCAGTATTAGGTGGCCACCCAGAAATATTGATGCAACTAGATCAAAATGCAATTTCAGAAGGGACCTACCCATCACTGGCTAGTGTAATGTCTGTTTGGTATCGTAGAGCAGCTGATGGGAACAAGGAAGCTATAGAGATAATGAATCACTATATGGATTCATTTAATGGAGTAGATTCAACTAGAGTTGGAGATTTTGTACAAAAAATGATGATAGGTGGGATAGAGGCAAGCTCGATGCTTGAAGGTAGAATGACGAGCCTATTTGATGCCGGATATTCATTAAATTCTCCAGAGTTAGTTGAGTATCAAAAACAGTTGGATTATTTTAATCTATTTAATGGACTAATGAAATCAGTTCAATACCTGGAGGTTGGCAGAAGTGTAGAAACTGTAAAAATTTCAGAAAATCCTTATGCTACATATTATAAGGATATAAATTATGATAAAAATATTCAAATAAAGTTTGAAAATGGTATAGCTGTTTTAACCTTGACAACATATTCCTATCAATCGGCTGAAGCTCAAAGTGATGCTCAAAAACAGAGGATGTTTGATCTTATTAAAAAAACACCTAAAGATAAATTAACAGTTGGATTCAATAAATCTACAGAAACCTGGCGATCAAGCACAGAGTCAAATACTTTTGGAGTCCGTGGATTAGAGTATAGTGAAAAAATGAAAGCATATGAGGAAGAACGAAAGGAGGCAAAGAAAAAATTTCTTAAAGATATGGCTAAGGCATTTGCGGATGCGGCCACAACAGCGATAGCTCCAGAAGCGTATTTTGCTAATAAAGTTGTTCAAGCTGCATTAACGGTTGATGCCTCTAAAGCAGCGAATAATAGTTTTAAACTCTATAAAAAATTGGATGGTTCGGATCCAAAGGATAGGATAGAAAAAATAAAAATGGGGGGCGTCGGATTAGTATCAGATGGTTTGTCATCATATTTCGAGAATCAGGAAAAATTAAGTGAAATTGATGTAAAGGAAGATAAAGCTAAGTTTGATCGAATTCAAGACTACACCAATCAAGGAGCGTGGTACTTGAAAAAAGGAAGTGTGAAGGATAAAGATTCCAGTATTTATACAGACTTCAATGCAGATCTACGCAAAAGGGAGCTGAATGAAAATGGTCTAAAGGGATACATTAAATCATCGGGTATCGATTTAGAAGGTAAGAGTGTAGAAGCTTATATTGATGAAAGTATTAAAGAGATAAATTCTAATTTAGATAAAAAAGATCAAATATCTAATAAAGTTAAAAAATATGCAAAAGGTGAGGGAAGTTTGACATTAGAAGAAATGTCGGCGAAAGAGTTAGAACAATTAGATACTGTGGCTTCAAGTATCCAAGCCAATGGATCTAGTAACCTAGAAATATATTTAAACTCTACTTTTGAAGCAGGTGATAAAAATGAAAAAAAATAAAAAAATTATATTGATTTTATTAACGGTAGTATCGCTTTTAAGTATTGTTTTATTCTCTCTTCATACATATGAAAAGCAGTATTATCGTCAATTTAGTCAATATAGCGGAAAAGCAAAAATTGATGACTATGAGATGATTGCAGATGGTTCAGGTGTAATCGCTCACTGGAAATCAGTAACGCCTGAGGAAGATCAAAAGAAGAAGAAGTACGGAGGTTCTTTAAATCTAAAACGCATTCAGGTTGGAGCCCACTTTATTTTACGTTCCAATATAAAATTGAAAGACAGTCCCTATTATTACGAGAAGCGTCCATCAAAAGATGAATATTGGACACTGAGCCTTTATAAGATCGAAGGAAAGAAACTAAAAGAAGAGAAAGAAATTGATTTATATAAAATTGTGGAGGATTTTGATTCCAATTATATTCCAACAGAATTAGGGGCTATATATAGTTCGAACGGAAGAGAACTAGCTGCGCTACAGATCCGGAGTCTAAAGGATCCTACCATTCGGAAGATGATGTTTCTAGACTTGGAAACTCATAAACTGCAACAAAATGATCATTTAGCAGAAAAGGTATATGAAAAGTATCCTTTGGTACGGTTCAATGTTAATCTAGACAAGAATCAAAGCAGTCTGGAATATTTACGCTTATCCGATGGAAGTTTCTCTATTGATCCGAAGGACCTTTCAAAAACGCAATTCAAGAAATCTTCGAAAGCTTATCGGTTGCTAAAACAAAAGGATACTAAGGTGATGATCCTAAATCCACAAAATAGTGCTAATCGATATTCGAGGGGGATGTCTGTATTTGAACTCTTTATGAAAAAGAGCGTGAATCTTTACCGGGACGTCACTATTCCAGCTGAGCTTTCAAAGGATGGACAAGTCCATACTACACATTCAAAAGAAGAGTTCGATCAAATTTATGATATTGAAAAGGCGCGTAAGGTATACAATAATATGGAATAATATTAGAAAGGAAACAATATGACTGGAGAAACTAAGCGGATAAATCCTGCAAAAATAACAAATATCACAGCTTCGTTTAATGCTTCTGAATCAGCAATTCCTGATAATGTGCAAAATGACATGCTTGATGCACCAGCTAGGGAAAATTTTGAAACTGCTACTAATTTAGTCAAGACTGCTATGACGAATCTGACTACAACAGTTCAATCGTTAGATCAATATTTAGATGCAGTTGCGCATGCATTTCAAAATACTGATGAAACGATTGCTGCTACAATTAATCAAAGCAGTGGATCTAATATACAGCCCATAGGGGATAAAATGTATGTTCAAGGGCCGAAAGAACCAGAAAAACAAGTTCTACAAAAGGATGTAAAAAATAGTCAATATTACGAGCAATTGCCAGGAGCTCAATAAATATTTGTTAGATTTTAGAGAGAACCACTTGGTTCTCTCTTTTTTCATACCCAACTCTTTCCATCTAGTGAGGAACTTGCTCTTCAAACTAAATTTCGGTAAGATAGTAAGGAACGATTTTTAAATCCAACTCAATCATAAAAGAAGGGAAATAATCCATGAAAAAGACGATGGTATTGCTGGTGAGTGTGCTTGTGTTAACAGCCTGTGCTCAGCCAAAAAAAGAGGCTAAGGAGGCAACCACAAACAAAACGGAGCAAACCTCAAAAGCCTCCTCGTCTGTTAAAGAGGAAAAGGGCTTGAAATTTGTAGTCGCGCCTCAATTCGAAGGAAAGACATCAGATTTGATGGAACTGGGTAAGAAGTTAGTTAAGGAGCATCCGGAAGTTGGTGATCAAGGGGATATCACTGTGTATTATACAGGGAACACCTATACTGTCGACCAACAGGAATATGCAGTATTTATGTTGGTCAACAAAACGATAACGAATATTGACCATGATGCTACTTTTAAAATTAGCTGGAGTTATGATGGCCAATCTGTTTACCAAGATCAAGTGGTCCAGTATAGTCTATCGAATAACCCTAAGTTACCAACGCAATCAGCGACTCTCTTATTGCTTCCTTTGACGAGTGAACAAAGCTCGATCGTAGAGAAGATATCAGATGAAACAAAGATGAGCCTGAGTATCACAGACATTATGATGAAGTAGGTGATGGGGATGCCTGATATCAGAATACTTCTAGTCATTGCTGTGGCTGTTATTGGATTTCCCTTATTTGCCGTACTCTTTTTTGGACATTTTTATAGAAGAGAAGTTAGGATTAAGACCCTCTCGTCAAAGAGCATTGAGGGAGTGGGTAGTTGTCTATAAAAGGGCACAAATTGTAGCGGCTCCGATTGTAGAATATAGAGTGGATGGTCAGACCTATCGAAATAGCCTGAAATATTATTGGGTGGTGCGGGCAACACTTCCTTGGAAAACGAATCAAGCGTCTAGTGACATCGATTTGATGGCGCAAAGGATAACTATCTACACTAATTCTACAGTCTCAAAGGGAAATCTTTTTCAAGATGCTTTTCCACTGGGATCGAAGATGACGGTCTGGTATAATCCAGCCTGTCCAAAAGAATCATACGTTGAACGCTATAGTGGACTAGACAAATCTTATAAGCGGGAAATGTGGATTGGAATCTGGATGTTAATTTTATTGCCTATTTTAGCAGTTGTGTCCATAGTCATGGGGATGCGTTATAAGTGATGGATTTCCGGCAAGATAGTAGGAAATATTTTTTGAGTGATTCTTGTATTTTGGATGGACTAAGTAATGATTCGTTTTATCAAGTATTCAAGAGGTCATGAAGTTATATACTGGTAAAGAAAGAGGTTGGTATGAGAAAGAAGAATCTTCTAGTAATGGGGACCAGTTTACTTCTTATCATCGTTTTAGTGGCGATTGGATTGTTGTATTTCTCTAGGAGTTCGAAAACTAAAACTTATAACACGTTTCAATCAATAACATCCAATGATATTAAAGTATTTGGTGACAAAAATCAATTTGTAGCTATTACTAAGGGATGGTCTGCTGGAAAACAGTATACCATCAGCCAAGAGGGACGTATTGTTGATAAAGAAGATGGGAAAAATGTATTGAGTCACTCTCAACGAAAAGGAGAGTATTGGAATGTAATCGTTTTTGACTTGGATAAGGAAGGGTACCCTTCTATAAAAGTAAATCTTTATCAAGCTGTAAAATCTTATAATTCATCATACTTTCCTACTAGGTCTAATCATTTGATTCACTATCAAGGAGTGGATTACCTTGTCGTTACAATACGCCCTAAAAATGAAACAAACTCGGACAGAGACAAGCAAGTATTTTTGAATCTGCAGTCACATGAAGTTAGTGACATACCTGAAGAGTATAAAAGATTGAACCCTACAGACCACTGGGCTGATCTTGCAAACCCAACTTTATCGCGTGATGTTAATGATACAACTCTAACTGGCATAGCGAGAAAAAATGGTTACCTACTTTTGGATCACCTAGTGAAAGATAATTCAGAAAAGAATACATCGAAACAAGGATATGATATTAATTTAATAAAAGATAATCCACAGATAAAAGAAATTATTAGTAAAGGTGGAACGGTCTATCCTCGTCAAAGTATGGTGTCCTCGGAAGAATGGTTTAACCAGATGTTGCATTGGTTAGCTCCTGTGGGAGAAAAGAACTTGACTGTTTATCCCGTAGATAAACCCTATGCTGATAATGCACAACCTTTAACAGACTACCCAATTAAAAGTTATCAGGATTATATTACTTGGAAAGAAAATCAAAAGAAGGAGTGACCGATGTCTAAAGAGACTTATTTACAGCTGAAAAAAGAATTTTTGATGCGTTTTGCGTTTAATGTGGGGATTGCGGGGATCGGTCTTGTGTTATTGATCGTTATGATCTTCAATCAATCGCGTTATATTCCCTACTTGCTTGTGGTTATGGGGATGATTTCCTTAATGAACCAAGTCTTGGTCATGCCGACCAAGGCTAAGAAAGATGCCTTTGAGAAAGAGCATCCGGAGTGGAAGGAGGTGTCGGTCAAAGGCGTCAAGGTTGACTCTCAGGAACAGTCAAAACGCTATGGGGTGAGCCTGATCGCGTTGCTCGTGGTCGTTGGGACTTTCTTTGCCTTGTACCGTCCAACCCTCCATGCGCAAAAAGAGCAAGAGGAGAAAGTGGAAATCCGTCAGAAATTGCAGCCAGCTGTGGAGAATATCCGAAAGCAAGAACAAAGCTCGAGAGAAGCGGTCCAGTCTCAGATGAAAGACTTGTTGCGGACACCAAGTTCCAGATCAGAAACAGAAGCAACAAGTGGGGAATGATCAGTCTGATAGACTTTCGTTGAAACTGATCTTCGACGAAATACGTTGACTATTTTAGTGATTTGTGATATCATAATATTACAAAAGGTGATACCATACCTACCTAAAGTTGGCAAAACATTAAGGTGATACCATACCTACCTAAAGTTGGCAAAACATTAAGGTGATACCATACCTACCTAAAGTTGGAACAATCCCCTTTCATAAAGGGGTTTTTTAGTAGGGAGAATAATGACAGAATTTAGTTTTCACTTTATTTCAGACTCGTACATAAATTATCTTCGTAAAAAGGAACCTCATATTCAAGAGAATAAAAAAGGAACTAGACCATATTTGGTATTAGGTGTAGCTATAAATGGTTTGGAATATTATATTCCATTCTCGTCTCCAAAGTTTATCGAAGATGAAACAGGCGAAATTACTTATAGTGCTCCTAAAATCCATAAAAATTTATTTCATACTTTATCAAGAGTGAATAGTGAAGGAGAAGTTGAATATTTAGGTAATCTACTCATTAATAATATGTTGCCTGCTCCCCTAACAGAAGTAGATTTTATAGATTTTAAAGAATTATTTGCAACAGATAAACAATACGCAATACTATTATCTAAACAATATGATGTAGTAAAAAATGATATAGAAAAGATAGTTGCTCAAGCTTTAAAGGTTTATAACATGCGAGTAGGGGTAGGACAGCTATCGGATTTGAATCCGTACCAAACCTTGATAAAGAATCAATGTTGTGATTTTCAATTATTAGAATTAATGAAATCAAATTATGAAAAATGATAATGATAAAATGAATAAGCGAATCACCGTCCTATCGGTGATTTTTTCGTCTTCACTTCTCCCTCGAATTAATCCTTAAATTGTGATAAAATAAGGGTTACGAATGTTTTTGAATGGTCTGTTTTTGCTTAGAGTCGGGCCACTCAAAAGCGAACAAAAGAATCAAGATCAAGGGAGAAACAATGTCCAACACCTTTGAAATTTTAATGGATCAGCTAGATATGCCGCTGGAGATGAGATCTTCCAGTGCCTTTTTGCATGCGGAGATTCAAGAAGTCGTGGTGCACAAGGTCAGTCGGGTTTGGGAGTTCCGCTTTGCCTTTGCGGAAGTCTTGCCGATTGCTTTGTTTAAGGAATTGCGCCAGCGCTTGAAGGACGAATTTTCAAAGACGGGAAACCAGGCGACCTTTACCATTCAGGTTGCTAATCAGGATTTTTCTGATGATTTATTGCAGGCCTACTACCGGGAGGTCTTTGAGGATGGCTCTTGTGCGAGTCAAGGCTTTAAGGGGCTCTACCAAAACTTGCAGGTACGTGCAGAAGGGCAGGAATTGATCATCTCAGGGCCTTCTTCGGTCGATACAGAGCATTTCCGTAAGAACCATTTGCCCAATCTTGCCAAGCAGTTGGAAGCCTTTGGTTTTCCGCATTTCACCTGTCGGGTGGAGTCTGATGATACGCTGACAGAGCAAGAAGTGGCGCGCTTTGAGCAGGAAAATGAAAAGATCTTCCAAGCGGCCAATGAAGAGACCTTGCGGGCTATGGAATCCTTGGCCCAGATGGCTCCGCCACCAGCAGTTGAAGAAAAGCCGGTATTTGATTTCAAGGCTAAGAAGGCGGCGGCTAAACCTAAGCTAGACAAGGCCGAGATCACTCCGATGATCGAGATCACGACGGAAGAGAACCGGATTGTCTTTGAGGGTGTGGTCTTTGACGTGGAGCACAAGGTGACACGGACCGGTCGGGTCTTGATCAGCTTTAAGATGACCGACTATACCTCGAGTTTTTCCCTTCAGAAATGGGTCAAAAATGAGGAAGAAGCCCAGAAGTTTGACATGATCAAGAAGAACAGCTGGCTACGGGTGCGGGGAAATATCGAAATGAACAATTTCACGCGCGACTTGACCATGAATGTCCAAGACATCCAGGAAGTCGTGCATTATACCCGCAAGGACCTGATGCCAGAAGGTGAGCGCCGGGTGGAATTCCACGCCCATACCAACATGTCGACCATGGATGCCCTACCGGAAGTCGAAGAGCTGGTTGCCAAGGCAGCTGAGTGGGGCCACAAGGCGGTGGCCATTACCGATCATGGCAATGTGCAGAGCTTCCCACATGGCTTTAAAGCAGCCAAGAAGGCTGGGATCCAGCTGATCTATGGGATGGAAGCCAATATTGTAGAGGACAAGGTGCCGATCACCTATAACGAGGTGGATCTGGATCTCAATGAAGCGACCTATGTGGTCTTTGACGTGGAAACGACGGGACTTTCAGCCATTTACAATGACTTGATCCAGGTTGCCGCTTCTAAGATGTACAAGGGCAATGTCATTGAGGAGTTTGACGAATTTATCGATCCGGGCCATCCTCTGTCGGCCTTTACGACCCAATTGACTGGGATCACCAACGAGCACGTCCGTGGAGCCAAGCCCTTGGTGCAGGTCTTGAAGGAGTTTCAGGCCTTCTGTGAGGGAACGGTTCTTGTCGCCCACAATGCTACCTTTGACGTGGGCTTTATGAATGCTAACTATGAGCGCCATGGTCTTCCCAAGATCACCCAGCCGGTCATCGATACCCTGGAATTTGCCCGCAACCTCTATCCAGATTTTAAACGGCATGGCTTGGGTCCATTGACCAAGCGCTTTGGGGTAGGCTTGGAGCACCACCACATGGCCAACTACGATGCGGAAGCGACGGGGCGCCTGCTCTTTATCTTCATCAAAGATGTCGCTGAAAAGCATGGGGTGACCAATCTCAAGGACTTGAATATCGATTTGATCGATGAGAATTCTTATAAGAAGGCCCGGGTCAAGCATGCGACTCTCTATGTCAAGAACCAGACTGGCCTTAAGAATATGTTTAAACTGGTCTCGCTTTCTGGAACCAAGTATTTCGAAGGAGTCCCGCGTATTCCCAAGACCGTGCTGGATGCCCACCGCGAGGGCTTGATCCTCGGATCGGCCTGCTCAGAAGGGGAAGTTTTTGATGCCGTCATGTCGCAAGGGGTGGATGCGGCAGTCGAAGTGGCCAAGTACTATGACTTTATCGAGGTTATGCCGCCAGCTATCTATGCACCCCTCATTGCCAAGGAGCAGGTCAAGGATATGGAGGAGCTCCAGACCATTATCAAGAGCTTGATCGAAGTGGGGGATCGTCTCGGCAAGCCTGTTCTTGCGACAGGAAATGTCCACTATCTGGAGCCGGAAGATGAGATCTATCGGGAGATCATTGTCCGTAGTCTCGGTCAAGGGGCTATGATTAACCGGACCATCGGGCACGGAGAAGATGCCCAGCCAGCGCCACTGCCAAAAGCGCATTTCAGAACTACCAATGAAATGTTGGATGAATTTGCCTTTTTGGGAGAAGACTTGGCGCGCAAGATTGTTATTGAAAACACCAATGCGCTCGCAGAGACCTTTGAGCCGGTCGAAGTGGTCAAGGGTGACCTCTATACGCCATTTATCGACAAAGCCGAAGAAACAGTTGCGGAATTGACCTATAAGCGAGCCTTTGAGATCTATGGTAATCCGCTCCCTGATATTGTCGATCTGCGAATTGAAAAAGAATTAACCTCCATCTTGGGGAATGGCTTTGCCGTTATTTATCTGGCTTCACAGATGCTGGTGCACCGTTCCAATGAGCGGGGCTATCTGGTTGGATCGCGTGGATCCGTTGGATCTAGCTTTGTCGCGACCATGATTGGGATCACCGAGGTTAATCCGCTCTCGCCTCACTATGTCTGCAGCCAGTGCCAGTACAGTGAGTTCATCACAGACGGTTCTTATGGATCTGGTTTTGATATGCCGGACAAGGATTGTCCAAACTGTGGCCACAAGCTCAGCAAAAATGGGCAGGATATTCCCTTTGAAACCTTCCTTGGTTTCGATGGGGACAAGGTACCCGATATCGATTTGAACTTCTCCGGGGAAGACCAGCCAAGCGCCCACTTGGATGTTCGCGATATCTTTGGGGAAGAATATGCCTTCCGGGCAGGAACGGTAGGTACGGTCGCAGCTAAGACTGCCTACGGCTTTGTCAAGGGCTATGAGCGTGATTTTGGCAAGTACTACCGCGATGCCGAGGTCGAACGCTTGGCTCTTGGTGCAGCTGGGGTCAAACGGACGACCGGTCAGCACCCGGGGGGAATCGTTGTTATTCCAAACTATATGGATGTCTATGACTTTACTCCGGTCCAGTATCCGGCAGACGATGTGACAGCTGAATGGCAGACCACTCACTTTAACTTCCACGATATCGATGAGAACGTCCTCAAGCTCGATGTCCTGGGACATGATGATCCGACCATGATTCGCAAGCTCCAAGACTTGTCAGGTATTGATCCAAATGATATCCCTATGGATGATCCAGGGGTCATGGCCCTCTTTTCTGGGACAGAAGTGCTAGGGGTGACAGCCGAGCAGATCGGAACGCCGACGGGAATGTTGGGGATTCCAGAGTTTGGGACCAACTTTGTTCGGGGCATGGTCGAAGAGACCCATCCGACGACCTTCGCAGAGTTACTTCAGCTCTCTGGTCTGTCTCACGGTACCGACGTGTGGTTGGGAAATGCCCAAGACTTGATTAAGGCAGGCATTGCCGATCTATCGACCGTTATCGGGTGTCGGGACGACATCATGGTTTACCTCATGCACGCGGGTCTCAAGCCTAAGATGGCCTTTACCATCATGGAGCGCGTGCGGAAAGGGATGTGGCTCAAGATCTCAGAAGAAGAGCGCAACGGTTACATCCAAGCCATGAAGGAAAACAATGTCCCTGAATGGTACATCGAGTCCTGTGGGAAGATCAAGTACATGTTCCCTAAAGCCCATGCGGCGGCCTATGTTATGATGGCCCTTCGTGTGGCCTACTTTAAAGTGCATCATCCACTTTATTACTACTGTGCTTACTTCTCGATTCGGGCCAAGGCCTTTGACATCAAGACCATGGGTGCAGGCCTTGAGGCCGTGAAAGCGCGGATGAAAGAAATCTCTGAGAAACGCAAGAACAACGAAGCTTCCAATGTAGAGATTGACCTCTACACCACCCTTGAGATTGTCAATGAGATGTGGGAGCGGGGCTTCAAGTTTGGTAAGCTAGACCTCTATCGCAGTCAGGCGACAGAATTCTTGATCGATGGGGATACCCTGATTCCACCATTTGTCGCTATGGATGGTCTGGGAGAGAACGTTGCCAAGCAAATCGTGCGAGCGCGTGAAGAAGGAGAATTCCTCTCTAAGACCGAGCTCCGGAAGCGCGGCGGTGTTTCGTCCACCCTGGTTGAAAAGATGGATGAGATGGGCATTCTCGGCAATATGCCAGAGGATAACCAGTTGAGCCTCTTTGATGATTTGTTTTGATGGAGGAAATCCATTTACAAAAGTTGATCCAGTTTCATCTAATTAAGACTTAACAGTAAAACCAGTAGAGATGATTTTTATGATTTTCATTTCTGCTGGTTTTTAGATATGATAGAATATAAATAAGTTTTTATCCAGAGACTAAAACTTTAGGAAGTTATATATTGAAATTATCAAAAATGATCGCTATAAATTATTAATAATGATACTCTCAAACAAGAGTAGGCTTAACGGAAGTAGTGTTTGCTATACCTTAATAACTTTTCGATATGGAATGGAGATAA